>NZ_JBHVRR010000028.1:0-86570 GCF_042885635.1 Streptomyces sp. NPDC058045
AACCCCCCCCCCGTGGTTGTCGGGGCCTTGGCGGTGGGAGGGGGGGGCGGGGGGCGGGCGGGCCCCCCCCCCCCCGGCCCCGGTGGTGCGGTGGGCTGGCGTTAGGCGCGGTGGCGGGCGTGCACCGTGGCCCGGAGGCGGTTCAGCAGGACATCGAGCGGCTGGCCGTCGTCGGCGGTGAGCCGGTGCGTGCGGACCCAGTCGCCCATCAGGCCCGGGACGGCGCGCGGTGCCAACCTGGTGTGCCCGGCCGGGGTCCACACGCTCCACAGCGTGTTCGAGCGGGAGAAACGGCGGCTGCGGGCGGTGAGCTGGTGCAGCAGCAGGTAGAAGTCCCCGGCCTCGTGCAGCGGGCGGCCGGTGCCCGTGCTGGTCGGCCAGCGCACCAGGCCGTGGCCGGGTTCGCGGTCCCCGGGGACGCGGAGAACGACGGCGCCGCCGACGCTCTCGTGGCCGGTGGGCAGCGCGTGCAGGGTCTTGGCGCGCAGACCGGTGAGGGCGGAGGCCAGGACCAGCAGCGGCGCCAGGTCCGATGTGGTGAGGAACAGCCGCCGGGCCGTACCGAGGCGGTCAAGGCGATCCGCCGGGGGGCGGCCGGTACGGTCCATCTCGTCCAGGACGGCGCCGGTCGCGCGGTCGCTGTCGCTGAGGACGCCGGGGTCGCAGCGGAAGGCGTCCAGCAGCTTCTCCGACGCGGCGATGCGGTCGCGGATCTCCTCGGCGTCCTCGCGTGCCGCCTGCAGCAGGGCCGTGTACTCGTCCCGGCTGTAGGTGACCGGCCCGCCGTAACGGGGCACCGGGCCGATGAAACCGCCAGGGTTGTGGAGGAGGTCCCGCAGATCGGGGGCGAGGCTGCCGTAGGGGACGCCCAGCAACAGACGGAACAGCAGCCCGAGTTCGCGGGCCACGCTGGTCGCGGTTCCCTTGGCGCCCAGGCTGGCCCGGTACTGATGCAGATGCCGGGGACGCACGGCGGCGAGGGAGTCCAGCGGCTCGCCGAGCGCGTCCAGAAAGCCGGTGAAGCGGCGGACGGCGGCGTAGTACAGGTCCGCGGTGGCCAGGCTCCGCACCGGGCCGGTGGCCGGTGCGATCCGGGCGCCGAACGCGGCGGCCAGGCCCCCGCGCAGATCCGGGCAGGACAGAGATGCGAAGTCGTAGACGCGTTCGGTTCCACCTGTCTGGCGGAGACGGATGGTCAGCGGCGATTCGTTGCCGCCTGTGGGCGTGTTGATGGGCATAGCGCCCTTTCATGGCGTGGGAGTGCCGCCCCGTGGACCGCGCGGCCGTGAGGGGCCGGGTCCGGGCAGGGGCGAAGAAGGTGGAATGTGTGCGGCGGGCGCCCTGTCAGGCGTCGTGCCAGCCGTGGATGCGGACCTCGGCTCCGCCGTACGAGGCGGTCAGCCGGATCGCCCACCGTGTGCCGTGCTCGTCGACCGTGACCTGGTCGGCGGGAGCGGTCTCGGGGGCCGGGGCCAGCACCATCGGCACCACGACCGAAGCGGCCAGGTGGCCTCCGGAGGCCGCGAAGCACCGGGGCGTGAGCAGGAACCCGGCTCCGACGCCGACGGCGGGCGCCTGCGCGGTCACGGTGCGGGTGATCCCGCCGAGGCTGATGGTGAGCGTCCGGGTGGCCGGCGGGGTGTCGGCGGCGACGGCCGCAGCCTCGCACGGGCAGCCCCGGTGCTGCGGCCAGGCCCGGTGCCACAGCCTGCCCTGGCAGACCCGGGCGGTGTGGCAGGGGCAGTTGGGACAGTCGGCGGGCTGCGGAACGACCCACTCGGGTCCGTCAAGGTGGGGCGGATACCAGTCGTCGTCGTAGCTCACGCGGCCGACTCCGCAGACTCGGACCAGGACAGACGGCAGGTGTAGGCGCCGAGCTTCTTCAGCGCGGCCTCCAGAGCTGCGGCGGCCAGGGCCGCCTCGGCGGCGACCCGGGCCGACGCGTCCATGTGCTCGTCCAGCGGCACCGCGTCGCCCATGACGTCCAGGCGGACGTTCCCGGCCCGGTGCATCCGGGCCAGGGCGCCGCCGGTCTGCTCGATGGCCTGCGGCAGCCGCACGGCGAGCAGCACCAGGGCCTGGACGGCGTCGTCGACGTCGCCCGGGTAGGGGTAGGCGGCGGCGCCCAGGGTGCCGTGGTTGAACGAGCGGATCCGGTCGGCTGCCTCGATGGCAAGCCGTGCCGGGTTCTTCCGGCGCTCGGGCATGATGGAGTTCTCCCTGTCTCGTGAAGCGGGATGCGGGGGCCCGGGACGGCCGTCTCGTCGCCAAACTCGCCGGCCGTCTCGGGGCACTACGTCTCTGAGCAGCCCGGATGAGGGCATGTCAGTCACCGCCACCCGAAGGGTAAATTCCCCGGGGGGATCGGTGCTTCACCAGTAAAGAGGGTTCCCCCGTGTGGGTCAAGTGATCCCCTCGGGGAATCGCCTAGGCGAATTGCTGAGGGTTCGCCAGGTCATGTTGTCGCAGGTCCAGTTGGGTGCGGCGGTGCCCGTGAATCGGTGGCGCCAGCCGTACGGACAGGCGCCAGCCGTACGGACAGGCGCCAGCCGTACGGGCAACGGACAAGCCCGGAACGGACCGTTTGTCCGAGCGGCCCGGCGGTGTTTCAGGCGGCCATGTCGGCGAACCTGCTGTGGTGGAGTTGAGCGGCCACGGTCAAGATCGCTGTTGGTCCGTTCCTGTGCTTGGCGATCAGAAGGTCGGCCTCGCCCGCGCGGGGTGATTCCTTGTCGTAGGCGTCCTCGCGGTGCAGCAGGATCACCACGTCGGAGTCCTGTTCGACCGCGCCGGACTCGCGCAGGTCCGAGAGCATGGGCTTCTTGTCGGTGCGTTGTTCGGGCCCGCGGTTGAGCTGGGAGAGGGCGACGACCGGCACGGCGAGTTCCTTGGCCAGCAGCTTGAGCGAGCGGGACATGTCGGCGACTTCCTGCTGACGGCTCTCGGGGCGGCGGCCGCCGTGGGTGAGCAGTTGGAGGTAGTCGACCACGACGAGGTCCAGGCCGTGTCGCTGCTTGACGCGGCGGGCCTTGGAGCGGATCTCCATCAGGGTCAGGTTCGCGGAGTCGTCGACGAACAGCGGGGCGTCGGAGAGGGCCTGGCGGTGCCCGGCCAGCCGGTTCCAGTCATCCTCGGTGAGGGTGCCGGAGCGCATGCGCTGCAGGCCGACCCGGGCCTGGGCGGACAGCAGCCGCATGTTGATCTCGTCGCGTCCCATCTCCAGGGAGAACACCAGCGCGGTGCGGCCGTGGCGGATGGAGCAGGAGCGAGCGAAGTCCATGGCGAGCGTGGACTTCCCGAGCCCCGGCCTGCCGGCCACCACGATGAGCTGGCCGGGGTGCAGGCCCTGCAGCAGGTTGTCCAGGTCGGCGAACCCGGTCGGCAGGCCGGTGACGGCGCCCTTGTGCCGGGCGATGCGGTCGAGTTCGTCGAAGGTGGCCTCCAGGCTGTCGGCGGGCGCCCTGGGCTCGTCCTCGGCGCGGATGTCGACGGCCGCGTACAGCTCGGCCTGGGCGGCGTCGGCGATGTCGGCGGCGTCGCCGTCGGCGGCGTACCCCATCTGGGTGATGCGGGTGCCTGCCTCGGTCAGCCGCCGCAACTGGGCCTGCTCGGCGACGATTTCGGCGTAGTACTCGGCGTTCGCGGCCGTGGGCACAGCCTGGACGAGCTGGTGGAGGTAGGAGGCGCCGCCGGCGCGGGTCAGTTCGCCGCGTTTGGTGAGCTCGGCGGCGACCGTGATCGGGTCGGCGGGCTCGCCGCGGCCGAACAGGTCCAGGATCGCGGTGAAGACGGTCTCGTGGGCGGGCCGGTAGAAGTCCCGGGCCTTGAGGACGGCGATCACGTCGCCGATGGCGTCCTTGGACAGCAACATGCCGCCGAGGACGGACTGCTCGGCGTCGAGGTCCTGCGGCGGGACACGCTCGAAGCCCTGGGGATCGGTGGGGGCGTGCATGGGAAAGGTCCTCCGGTCAGAGGTGCGTAAGGGGTGCGGGGCGGGTCAGGAGGCGGCAGCGGCGGGGTGGCAGTCCGGGCAGCGGACGACGCGGCCGTCGGGCCGTTCGCGGGTCCGCTCGGCGAGGGTGTGCGGCTGGTGGCCGTTGTTGCACTGCCCGCACCAGGCGGGGGCGGTGGTCCTGGGGGCGGGCACCGACGGGGGCGTCCAGTGCTCCAGGTGGCGGGCCAGGTCGGTCCAGCCGTCGTGGCTGGCCATGTCGGCGGCGGCAGCTGCCAGGACGGCCGCGTCCAGGCCCTGGGCGAGCAGGGCGGCGGCGCTGGCGGCGATCCTGGCCGGGGCCAGCGGCGGCACCGGGCGGCCCAGCCGCTGCCGGGCCCCGGTCCAGGCGGCGGCGACCGCCGGGGCCTGGCTGCCATCCGCCAGGGCGGTCGGGTTGTTCAGCGGCGAAGCCGGGTCTTCTCTCCCGTCCGGCAACGTGTCCGCGGAGGGGAGAGAGTTGATCTTCTGGAAGTTGGTCTTCTTACCCCGGTGATCTTCCTCGGGTGGGCGGCCCACGTGTGGACGATCGCATCTAGGCCCTGAGCTGGGGATTTCGGTGTCCCGGTCCTGTGCGCGGTTTTCGCATCCTGGTGCTGACCTGGGCTGTTCGTCCTCGGGGCCGGCGGCCTTGGGGGACAGGACGATGACCAGACCGTCGGGCATGTCGGTGATCCAGTAGCGGGTCTGGCCCAGCTGGCCGGCCTCGTTGCGGTCGCGCTCGCGCACCAGGTAGCCGAACCGCTCCAGCTCCTTCAGACCGGTGCGGACCGCGGAGATGCCGTCGGTGGACGAGGCGGCGATGGACTCCATGGACAGGCCGTAGCCATCCTTGTGGGTGGAGACCAGACCGAAGATGCCCTTGGCTTTGAACGACAGGCGGGCATCGCGGAAGAGCTGGTTGGCGATACGGGTGAAGTGGGCCTCGAAGGCGTCCGCGGCCATCGGGCCGCGGGTGATGTAGCCGTAGCTCACGCCGCCTCCCGGCAGGGGGCGGCGTGAGCGGTACGGACGGCCGCTTGGCGGTTGCTACCGTTGGAGCGGAAGCGTTGTGCGCGGGCAGGTTCTCTCTGGCTGGGCATGGCGCTCTCCCGGCGCGGCAAGCCCATCGCGGCCGCGGTACGGCGGGTAGCAGCCCGGCGTACCGCAACGAGGCGTGATGGTGTTGCGGCGTCGTTGTCTCACGAGAAGCGGGCCCGGATCTGTCGAGGATGGGGCCCGCTTCTTTGGTGTTCAGTTGGTGTGCACGTTTCTTTGTCTGTGCACCCGCCCCCTGCGATTCCCCGGTAGCAGCCGAGGAGGCGCGGGCGCAGTGGCGTGGGCCACTCGCTCAGGCGACGGGAACAGAGAAACGCAGGGTCCAGTTCGGACCCAGGACGTGCTTGGTGACCTCCACCGCGCGGCCCTCGGCCGTACGCCCGACGTGGGTGATCTGCAGCAGCAGCGTGCCCGCGTCGACTCCGAGGGCGGCTGCCTGGTCGGCGTCGGCCGCGATCTGGGTGACGTCCTCGGTGACCTCGGCCTGGGCGAAGCCCGCCTCGGCCATGCGGCTGATGATTCCGCCGACGCCGGTGTCCAGCTGTTCGATGCCGGCGGCCTCGGCCACGTCGGTGGGCACGAAGGTGTCGGCCAGCTGCACGAGTTCGTCGTCCTTGAACATCTTGCGGGCCCGTACGGCCACCGTGGTGCCGGGCTCGATGCCCAGTACGGCGGCGACATCGGCCGGAGCGGCGTCCCGGCGGACGTCGACCTCGGCACGGGGGGCGCCTCCGGCACGCTTGGTCTCGGCGTCGTACGCACCGTGGGCGCCGGCTTCTTCCCGGCTGGCCTTGCGGTAGCGGTCGGTGGCGTCGCGCACGATGGTGCCGCCGCTGGTCGTGGTGCTCGGCATGTGCCGTTCTCCTTGAGACTCGGTGGTTCTCGACTCGGGTTTTCACCATTCACCGCGCCGAAGCGTGGTGGCTCAAATGGTGTCGGGCCGCAGGTGCCTCCCCGGTGCTGGTCGCGCTTCCCTTACCGAAGCGCGGCACCGGGCGGGCCCGGCCCGCCTCCGGCTGGCCGGAGGCGATCCGGTCAGCTGTCGATGTCCCAGCCGTAGCTGAGTTCCCACAGGCTGGCCGGAAGGATGTGGATCGTCACCTCTACTGCCCGGTCCTGTGCGGTCCAGGCGATATGGGTGAGCTGGTGGACGCGGTTGTCCAGGTCGAGGGTCAGGAACTCCGCTTCCTCCGGGGTCGGGGTGCGCGTCTTGATCTTCTCCCGGATACGGGTCTGGACATGGCCCATCTCGGCGAGTCGGCTGATCATGCCGCCGGCGCCTGTGTCGTAGTCCTCCAGGACCGTTCCGCCGGCGATGTCCAGCGGAATGTAGGTCGTCGCGATCTGTACCGGGGTGCCCAGGTCGGTGTGCTCGGCCCCGGCCGGGGCCGCGTACATCCGCCGGTCCCGCACGACGACGCTCACCTCGTCGGCGGCGACTCCCAGAATCTCGGCGACCTCCGCAGGGGGGATCTCGCGCCGAACGCCGGGCACGTTGCGCGGCACCAGGCCCATACGCCGCAGCTCGGCCTCGAACGCACCGCGGGCCGCAACTCCGTCGGGCCCGTCGGTCTCCTCGCGCCTGGCCTTCTGGTAGCGGGCGGTGCCGTCCCGGGTGATCGTCTGGATGATCCGCGACACGTACGCGCCCGACCCTTGCCGTGTGGTCAGCAGGCCCTCGGCGGCCACCACCCGCACCGCGCGTTCCACCGCGGACCGGTTGCTGTCCAGCTCCAGCGCAAGGGTCGGGGCCGCAGGCAGGCGCTGTCCTGGCTGGTAGGTGCCATCGCGGATGCGGCCGCGGATGGCCTGCGCCACACGCCGGAACTCGGCGTTGGCGAGGGGATCGGGCTTCTTCATGAGGGAGACATTAGGCCCCCTCGCCACCCCAGGCAATCCCCCGAGGGGATCTATTGACCTCATGAGGGGAATGAGGTTTTACTGAGGGAGCACTGATCCCCCGAGGGAATTTCCGGAGGGGGCTGGTGTCCGTGATGCCCGAAGACGGCAGCGGCCCCCGGCCAGCGATGCAACCGCCGGACGAGGGCCTGACCCGTTCCTCATGCAACGAGGAGACGAGCTGTGTCCCAGCCTATTCAGACCCCCGGCCGCGAGCTGACCCAACGCCCGGCAACCGTCAGCCGCGTGCCGCACCCCAGCCCCCCTTCCCTGGACGAGTACCTGCGGATGGCCTGGAACGGCCTGTCGGCCACCACGCCGGCCGCCCGCCGCGTCGAGGCCACCGAATCCGGCCGCGACCTGCTGGCCTGGCTCATCGGCCTGCCGCTCGACGAGATGGACACCGACGCTCTGGTGTACGCGCTGCTGCACCTGAGGGCGGGGCTGGCCCGGATGGTGGTCGCCACCATCCCCACCGCCGTAGCGCCCGCCCCGGAATCCGGCCCCGCGCTGAACGACGCCGACCTGGTCTCCCACCTGATGGACCTGATCAGCGACGCCGCCCCCTTGCACGCCGACGTCGCCGTGCACGTCGCCCAGCCCCTGCCCGCAGACCTCATCACCTCCCTGGCCCGCGCCATCAACGCCCCCGGGCTGCGGCCGACCGGCACCTACCTGGAGGCCATCGGCTTCTGCGGCAGCTCGACCATCCACCTGACCGCGCAGACCGCCGGAGGCGCGTGATGGCTTGGTCGTTGTCATGGCTGGGCGGCGGCAACGACCGCCAGCTGGCCGCCGACAAGTACAGCGGCAAGGAGAGCGCGTCGGACAAGGCCGTTCGCCGCGAGGCCGTCCGCTCCGCCCGCCGCCGTGAGCGGCACCACCGTGGCGGCGCCGACCGCGCCGACCGCGCGGGGTGGCAGTGGGCCGACGACGAGCGCCGCCGCCAGGAAGGACGCCGCTGATGTCTCCTCGCCCCCTTCGTGCCTGGCAGCACCACGTCGCCGAGGCCGAGAACGCCCGGCAGCGCGCCACCTCCGCCCGGCAGACCAAAGCCCGCATCACCGAAGCCCTGGACCAGGCCGCCGCCGAAAAGGCCGCGGGCCGACTCGCCGCTACCTGGACGAAGAAGGAAGACGCCCGGTGACACCGCACCACCGCGAACCGCGCATCCCCGGCGCCCACCGCGCCGTACTGATCGGCGGCCCAAGGCCGGAGCCGACGGCCGCCGAACTCCTGGAAACGGCGCACGTGGAGGCCGCCGACCTGCTGGCCACCGCCCGCCGCGAGGCCCAGACCCTGCGACGGGAGGCGGCCACCGCCGCCGCCCAGACCGAGGCCGGCGCCGACGGCGCCGCACAGCGCCAGCTCGTCGCCGACCTCCACACCCAGCAGGCCCACCAGACGGCCGAACAGCAGATCGAGGCCGCCAAGGCCATCCTCGCCCAGGCCCGCGACGCGGCCGAGGAGATCCTGGCCAGCGCCCGCACCGCAGCCACCCAACTGCGGGAGGCGGGCGAGGCGGACGCCGCCAAGGCCAGCACCATCCAGGCCGAGGCCCGCAAGGCGGCCGAGGAGATCAGGGCCGGGGCCGAGCGCCAGGCCGACATCATCCGCGAACGCGCCGCCGCCGAGACTCGGCAGCGGCAGGAGGACGCCGAGCAGGCAGCGGCCACGTTCCGGCAAGAGGCGGAGAACGACGCCTCGGGCGTACGCGAGCAGGCCGCCGCCGAGGCCCGCCGCCGTGAGGAAGCCGCCGAATCCTTTCGCCAGACCACCGAGGCGGAGGCCGCCACACTGCTGGACGCCGCCCAGCGCCAGGCCGCCGACCTGGTCAAGCAGGCCGCCTCGGACGCGAGCAAGGAACTGGAACAGGCCCGCAAGCAGGTCGAGCGGCAGGGCCGCGAGGTGACCGCCGCCCTCGACTCGGCCCGCCGGGACCGCGAAGAGGCCGCGCGGGTACTGGAACAGGCCCAGCAGGAGGCCGAACAACGGACCCAGCGCGGGGAGAAGCTGACCAAGAAGCTGCCGACCTTCGCGCTGTTCGCCGCGATCGGTCTGACCGCCTCCGGCGAATGGTCCCTGGCGACGCTCGTCGGCTTCCCCGTCTGGATCGCCCCGCTGCTGCCGGTCGCCATCGACGTCTACGTGATCGCCGCCATGCGCCGCCACCGCGACACCTTCACCGCCATCAGCCTGATGGTCGTCGCCAACGTCCTGGTCCACCTCGCCGACGCCGGACTGTTCGGCGTCACCGGAACCGGTGAACACATCCGGCCCACCTGGTGGCTGGTCGCCCTCGTCGTCTCCATCGGACCGTTCGTGCTGTGGCGGGTCCACGCCCTTCGCGACGGCCACACCACCGGTAAGACCCCCGGTGACCCGGCGCCCGCCGCACCGGTCACCACCGCCCCGGCTCTGCCGCCGGGCACCGGTACCGGTACCGGTACCGGTACCGGTACCGGTACCGGTGCCGGTAGCGGTGACGGCGCCACCGGTAGCGGAGGCGGTAATGCAACCGGTAAAGCGCCGGTAACCGGTACCGGTAACCCCGGCTCGCCAACCGGTAGCCCAGGCGGTAAAGAGCCGCCCGCGCCGGGCGGTAACCCGCCGCCGCGCAAGCCGCCCCGGACCGAGAAGAAGACCGGTACCGGGGGCGGTGGCGGCACCGGTAAGGACGCGTTGCGCGACAGCGTCCGCGAGCGGATCACCGGCCTGATCGACGCCGGAGAGACCCCGTCCCCTACCGCCCTGGGCCGTGAGTTCGACGCCGACCCGGAGTGGATCCGCAACCAGATCCGCGCGGTGAAGGCGAAGCAGCCCGCCGGGTGAGCGGCCGGCAGTGGTCGCCCTGGAGACGGCAGAGCCACCCGCACCGGGAAGTGCACCGGACCCCAGGACGGCCACGGCCGACCGGCCCCACCCACCCCGACCCGAACTCACCGAGGAGAACCACGTGTCCGACCCCAACTCCGCCGCTGCGCTGCTGGAATCCGCACGCGACACCGTCACCACTGCCCAGCGCGACATGAGTCCCCACACCGCCACCGAGGCCCAAGCGCGGGCCCACGTCGCCCTGGCCCTGGTCGCCGTCGCCCGGCTGGCCGTGGAGCTGTCCTGCCAGATGTGCTCCGGCACCGGCCTGGTGCTGATGCGGTGCGTGGGCGCCGACTGCCCGCGCGAAGAGACGCAGCACCGCCACCACAAGCCCTGCCCCAACCCGGTCCACCGGTCGGCGACCTGATCCGAAACGGGGTGGCCAAACGCCACCCCACCCCCCCAGAATCGAACGCGCGCACGAACTGGCTGGTGAGTACTCCCGCCCGTGCCGCCTCCCCACCGGCGCGCGGGGCCGCTCCACCTCCTACAGCGACCGGCCCCGCGTCCCTCCCGGAAGAGGAATCTCATGCTCTCGCACATCCGCTGGTGGTGGCGCCTTCGCCGCACCCACCGCGACGACATCCACCCTGCCATGGTGGTGATCGTCCTGCCGTCCGCTCCCCGGACCGGCGACGGCGGCCCCGGCCCGGAGGACGGCGACGCCCGCCAGCTCGGCGGCGACGAACTGGCCGCTCGCGCCGCGCTGTTGGCTGCCCTCGGCGAGATGCCGGCACCCGGCGGTGACCGGTGATGCCCGACGTTCACAAGACGACCAGCCTGGACGGCTCCGGCCAGGGCGAGCCGTGGTGGCTGCGCAAGGACGCGCACGACCCGCTGGCAGGCGGCCCGGCCGGGTGTTGCTCGGGCTGCCCGGTCCGCACCGGGTGCCAGGTGGCCGACGACGCGGCCGAGAAGTGCGCGGTGACCGGGCATCAGCCGCCCCCGGCCCCACCGCTGACCGACCCGGGCCCGACCGGGTGGGACATGACCGAAGTCGCCAGCCGTGGGGTGGAAAGCGCCATCTCCGGGCTGTTCGGCTTCGGCTGGGCAGACATGGCCGCCCTGGTCATCGAACGCACCAACCCCTTCGACGCCGACGGCAATCCCGTGGAGTGGGGACGCCTGCAGATCAAGCGCAACCTGCTGTGCATCGGGCTGGTCACGCTGGTGCCCGTCGACGGCACCACCCCGGCCCGCTGGGTCGCGAACGCGCTGAGCACCGGCGGCGTCGCCTACGCCGTCTTCGCCCCGGCCGGGGCGGTGCTGTGCGCAGTCGGCTCGCTCTGGCTCGGCAGCCTCGCCCCCGGCGTGTTCGGCGGCCTGTGCCGCCTGTGCCGGTCCGTGGTGATCGCAGTTGGCCGCGGCATGTGGAAGTTCGCCCGCTCCGGCCTCGGCTGGATCCTCACCCGCCCTCCGATCTGGGCCGCTGCCTGCGGCGTCCTGATCGTCTCCTGGGACGCCATCGTCCACACCCTCACCGGAGCCTGACCATGAACATCTTCGACAACACCACCGCCAACGCCTCCTTCGGCGCCCTGCTCTTCGGCGCGATGGCCACCGTCGCGGTCGTCGCCGGTTTCAAGTACAAGATCCTCAAGAACAAGAAGACGTTCGCGCTGGTCTTCTTCTTCATGCTGCTGGTCACCGTCAACTCCACCGGCATCCTCGGCGAGATCGCCGGTGCCCTCCGCCACGGCATGAACGTCGCCGGTGAGGCCGCCGCAGAAGGCGTCGCCGGAGCCAAGGCGACCCCCAACCCGCCGCGTTCGACCGTCACCCCGGTCTCCGCCGGAGGCGCCGGCATCGGCCTGTGCGGCCTGACCTGGTACGTCATCAAGCTCTTCGCCGCCCGCGGCAAGCCGAAGGACTGGAAGGAAATGGCCGGCGGCTCGCTGGTCGCCGTCTGCTACGGCACCACCCTCGGCTTCATGGGCATCCTCGTCGGCGCCGTCACCCTGACCGGCAACAACGTCGGCCTGTGGATCTTCGGCGGGTAACTCCCGCCCCACGCCCGCGGCCCTCGGCCGCGGGCGCCCTCGCCCCCTTGTCTGCCGCAACCTCTCTGGAGCACGACCATGACCGCCCGACACCGCGAGAGTGAGCTGCTGCCCGACGTCATCGTGTACGAGGGCGAGTTCGTCGACGACGAGCCCAGCCCCGGCACGGACGGCGAGCGGGCCGACGGTCCGGGGGCTGAGGGAGGCAGAACCCGGGCCTCCGGTCCGGGACGCCGCCGGGCCGTCCGCCGGATCGCTCATGCCGCTGCCACCGCCGCCCGCGTCGTCGCAGGCCACACCTTGCCCGGCGTCCGGCACCTGTGGGCCCTGACCGTCCACTGGGCCGCCGTGCGCTACATGAGCCGCGACGAGATCCGCCGCCGCATCGTCAAGAAGCACCTCGACCACTACACCGAACGCCGCGACGAGGCCCGCGACGCCCGCGACCAGACCTTGAAGCAGATGAACAAGCTGGTGAACAAGGCCGTCGACGACGGCCTGAGCAACCCGGAGAAGTCGCGGCTGCGGGACCTGGGGGCCGAGGCCGACCGCCGCCGCAACGGCCTTGTCGTCTTGCGCGCGATGCCGTTCCACCCGGACCAGCCCACCACCGAGCAGATCGACCGGTGGCGCGGTACCCAGGGCGCCGTGCGGTTCACATTCGTGGTGGTGCCCGCCCTCGGCGTGCTGGCCACCGTCACCGCCGTGGCGCCGGTCACCGCCCTGATCACCGGCCCGGCTCTGCTGGGCGCGGGATGGTGGCTCACCCGCCACCCCGTCCCGCTCACCGCCCGCACCATCCCCGCCGACCTGCAGATCCCGGAACTGGACGCGCCCGCCGACTACCGCGCCGAAGGCCCGGCCCCCGCGCCGGCCGACCAGGAGCCGACGATGGCGGACGAGGAAGAGAGGGCCGACGACGGCCCGGACGACGACGAAGCCCCGGTGCGGTCACTGCGCGAGGCCCTCACCGAGCGGCAGGCCGCCGCCGTCCTCGCCCAGGCCATCCGTGACGAAGGCGGGGACCTGGCCGAGGTCGTCAAGACCGCCGAGGAGCCGTGGGGCTGGTCGTTCTACATCCAGTTCGACACCGGCAGCCCGGACGAGCTCAACCGCGACGACACCTACAAGGGGCTCATCACCCGGCTGCGGCTGCGGCGCAACGGCCTGCTGGTCGAAGGCGACCCGGAAGCCGGGGACAGCGCGTTCGTCCGCGCGATCCTGCGCAACCCGTTCTCGCCGGAAGTGGTCGGCCCCCTGCCGTACCGGCCGCCGCTGTCGAAGTCCGTGGTGGACACCGCCGACCTCGGGGTGGCCATGGACGGCACCCCGCTCGTCTTCAGCCTCGCCGGGCTGATGCTGCTGATGGTCGCCGACTCCGGCGGCGGCAAGTCCGGCGTGATGCTGGCCATGGCCGAAGTCGTCACCGCCTGCCGTGACGCCGTCGCCTTCAACCTCGACCCGGCCGGGACCGGCGTCGGCTCCTTGGGGCCGGCCATCACCCTCAGTGCCTGCATGGACGACAAGCAGATCAACGCCGTCCTGCAGTTCCTCCTGAAGTGGTGCTCGGCCCGCGCCCGCCAGCGCGCCCGCTACGGCTGGGGCAACAAGTGGCGCGTCTCGCCGGAGCATCCGGCGATCTGCGTGTTCGTCGACGAGTGGCCCCAGCTCAGCGACGAGAACAAGGCCCTGCTCATCCGCGCGCTGCTGCTCGGCCGCAAGGAGGCCATCTGGTTCTACGCCGGAAGCCAGTTCGGCACCAAGGACTACCTCAGCCAGGCCATCGGGCCCAAGCTGTCCGCCAAACTGCTCGGCGCCTGCCGCCGGGTGGACGTGACCGAGCTGCTGGGCGGCGGCGCCGTTGCCGAGGGCTACCGCGCCGACCTCATCCAGGCCGCCACCCACACCGAGGTCAACGACGCCGGACAGATCTACGCCCAGGGCCTGCCGGGCATGCCCAACCGGCCCATCCGCTACCAGGTCCGCGAGGTCACCGACGCGTACGCGAACAAGGTCGGCGCCGAACGCGCCGCCGCCGGGCTGCCCGACCTCACGCACACCCTCAGCGAGGCGGGACTGACCAGCCAGTACCTGGACCTGGTGGAGCTGTGCGCCACCGACGCCGGCCCCAAGCCTGTGCCCGGCATTTTGCTCACCATCCGGGAAGCCTTCCGCGCCGAAAGCAACCCCGAGGCCCTGACGGTGGCCCAGCTCGCCGACCACCTGAAGGCCGACGACCATGCCCGGTGGGGGAAGTGGGACGAGCGCGACGACCGGCTGGCCATGATCGGCCGCAACCTGCGCAAGGCCCTCACGGACGCCGGTGTCTCCCTGTCCTCCACCCGGCTGCGCAACCTGCCCGGCGAGCCGACCGGCTACCGCCTGACCGACGTGGACCGGGCCCTGGACGCCTTCTCCTGACCTGCCCGGCAGCCTGCCGGACCGGCACGTCCCCGGCAGGCCGTCGGCAGGCCACCGTACAGGTTCTGACCTGCAGCGACAGGCCGCGCAGGTTGATCTTTCCCACCCCCGTCTCCCGGCCGATTCCGCCGCCCCATGCCTTCCCTGATGCCGCGACCGGCCGGTCAGCCCGCACCCATCCCGCACCCGACGAAAGAACCCCGTATGAACCACACCACGGACCACGGCCCGGACATCGCATACGACGCCTGGCGGACCTCCGCCCCCACTCAGTGAAGGGACAGCCTTCGTGTCCGCCTACGAACTGGCCGAAGCACCGCTCCTGCCCACCACCGACCGGGGAACGGCCGCCTGCCTGGATGCCCCGGGCCCGTTCGACGCTCTGGTGATGGCCAAGGGCACTCCGTCCGGCAAGCTCCTGGCCGCCGCATCGGGCATCTGCAACAACTGCCCGGTCAACACCTCCTGCTCGGCGCGGGTCCACACCAACGGGGCCCCGGTCACCGCTACCCCAGAAACCCAGACCGCTGTCACCGCCGCGCTGGCCGCCGCCCCGCCCGACGGCATGACCCCCGCCCAGATCCGCGAGGTGACGGGGCTGGGACAGACCGCCGCTTACAAAGCCCTCAAAGCCCTGCTCGGCCAGGGGCTCGCACGCAAGGCCCGCCACGGCCGCTACTTACCCGCAACCCCCGCCGCACCGGGCAACAGCGCCGTCGGCGCCGAACGCCGCACAGACACAGGCTGACGCGCTCGTCCCCACCCGGACAGGCCCGTGTACAACCCCCGCAGACTGACGGGCCGTTGGTGGCCCTGAGGCAGTCCGCAGGGCGAGGCCGCGCCGCACCAGGTGCGGCCCCGCCCTGTTGCCGGGCGGTCGGAATTTCACCCGTGACGGGGCCTGGTGGGGCACCCTTAGTGGTCCGACGATCACGAACGAGGGGGAGCCGGTGGGCACGTACGACCCGACGCACCTGCTGAAGGATGCCGCTAAGTCCATAAGGGAGGCGGCGGAGGACCTGGCCGAGGGGAAGGCGGAGTGGGACCGGCCTCGCGATGTGACGAAGTCCCTCGCCTGGCTTCAGGAGCTGGTCGACGACGCCTCGAAGGTCCTCATCCAGGGGGCCGGAGTGCTGCCGCGCATGACCAACGACCCGGACGCACCCAAGGCCGGGCAGCGTATCGCGGAGGCCGCTGCCACAGCGACCCAGCTCAGTAACCAGCTTCGTAAAGCCCACGACGCGGCGGAGGATGTCCGCTGACATTGTCAGCGTCCCCGGCGTCCCCGGTCGAATGCCACTCGCCCGGCCATCCTGGCGGCGGCGTGGGCCCGTCGACGGTACTCGTCGGGGATCACCTTCACCTCATCGAGCGCGGCCTGGATCGACGCCGCTGACGGGACCAGCCGGCCATCGGTTGCGCGGTTAGCGTTCCATGGAGTGACACTCGCATCCGCAGCGCTGCCGTACCGCGATCGTCCCGCCGGCTTCGATGTCCTGGTTACCGTCGCACAGCTCGTGCTCTTCGACTTGGCATTCCGGCGCCACCCGGGCCCGCTCGGGTGCGGTCATGATGCCTCGGGCGCCATGGGCGTGAAGCCGTGCACCCGACAACAGTCGCCGCAGGCGTAGAGGCGGCGCGCTGGCCGGAAGGCTGTACGCGCCTCGATACGAATGAGGGCGACGCTCTCAGCGGCCTGATCGCACCAGGCGCATAAGCGGATGGTCGATGCGGGCCTGTCGGAGACCGTGGTGTCGTCGGTTTGGTGCGGCATGGCGGTGCTCCTCTTCGAGCGTCGTCCACTTACCCCGCGCCGTGCCGTTGGCCGCGGGGGTTTCTGCTGCTCAAACGGTACCGCTATATACCGCCACAGGTAGCCCCATGGCACTACCTGTGGATGCCGACGGCGCGGTGTCGCCATACGTTCCAGGTATGAGCCATGAGCCCATCGAGTACGTGTACGTGCGGGTCGCCGACCAGGTGGAGCAGGAGATCCGTGACGGCCGGATCCCGTATGGCGCCAGGCTGCCGAACGAGCGGGACATGGGCGCGCAGTACGGCGTGGCACCGGGCACTGCTCGGCGTGCTGTGCAGGAGTTGCGGGACCGTGGGCTGGTGAAGACGCTCCCGAACAAGGGCACGTTCGTCATCGCCGAGCCGCCGGATAAACCCTGAGTGATTCGGCCCGGCACCTCGATCGGATCGCCGTCGATGTGATGTCAGGACGCGGTGTCCGCGTTTTGCCGCACAGCCTGGAGGGTGAGCGTCGGTGAGGTGTCGTACCCCGTGTCGATAGTGAAATGCCCGCGATCGGGCGACTGCTATACGTTCGTCAGGTCGTCCTTTCTCTGATCCTGGTTTATTGTGGGGCGGCCCCCTGGGGGGACACCCGCTGGGGCCCGCCGTGTGCTGTCAGCGTGAGGTGCCCCGGGTTACAGGGCGCCGGCGAGTTTGGCGAGGAAGTCGGCGTTGGCGGCGGTGTCGTGGCCGAGGACGACCTGGTGGTGCGGGAGGTGGGCGAGGCGTTCGGCGACAGTGGCACGGGCCAGCTCGTTGCCGCCGCCGTCGATGCCCTGGGCCAGGCCGAAGATGTCCGGGTAGCGGTCTTCGGTGGCCCCGCTCATGAAGTCGTCCTCGCCCAGGGCCCGGTCGCCGTCGGTCAGGGCCGGGACGGCGGCAGGGTCGATGCGCGGGAACAGCAGACCGGCGGCCCGGCCGCCGGTCGTCAGCTGCATGCCGAACCAGGTGGCGAACTGGTCGGGGAAGACCTGGACCTTCTTCTCCCGTTTGCCGCCGGGCTCCCACAGCGGTTCGCGGCGCCCGGCCAGGAGGGAGTCGGTGACGTCCTGGTGCTGGGTGGGATGGAGCTGTTCGCCGGACTTGAGCCGGTCGCGGACGACGTCGTACAGGCCGAGGGCGTCCAGCAGGCCCAGGCCGATGGCGGCTGCCGAGGGCCACGGCAGCACCTGCAGCTCGTCGCCGTTGGGGCGGACGAAGACGCGGTCGTTGGCCAGCAGTTCGAAGCCCTTGGAGGCCAGCAGCAGTGCGGTGGTGGTCTTCCCGGCCCCCTTGGAGCCGAACGTCAGCAGGGCTTTGCCGTCGCGGACGACGGCGGAGGAGTGCAGCAGTGTCCACCCCTCGCGCAGCAGCGTCGCGCGGATCAGCTCGCGGGCGATGCGGGCGGCGGCCAGGGCCACGGGCTCGGCGGCGCGTCCGGCGATGGTCAGGCGTCCGGTCTCCGGCTCGGAGCGGTAGGCCAGGCCCTCGTCGGGTGAGACTGCGGTGATGGTGCCGGCGCCGTCGCGGGCGAGGAGCGTCTTGGCCTTGGCGTAGGTGACCTCCTGGTGGGGGCGGTCGTCCACCAGCTCGGCCAGGTCGACGTAGGCGGAGCTGTCGACGTCGGCGATGACCAGCGGGCCGGTGCAGATGCTCTCGGCAGGCACCTCGAACGCGTTCCACCACGAGCCGAAGTAGCGGCGGGACCAGTCGGTGACGGACGCGGTGTTGCTCAGGACGGTCACACTCGCGTCAGCGGCGTGCAGCCGGGTGGCGGTTGGGGTACTCACAAGGACTTCTCCTGGTTGAGAGGGCGGGTCAGGACAGCCGTAACGCCTGGTAGGCGGTACGGAGCTTGGTGCCGGCAGCGTTGAGCTGGCGGTCCTCGCCGGAATCGAGAGCAGGCAGGCACGCTATGGGGTCACCGGCGGTGAACCGCAACGGAATTCCCAGCCAGTCGCCGCGGTGAGGGGCGGTCAGCTCTTCGATGCCGTCGGTGAGGCCGAGGGCTTTGCGCAGGGTGGACAGCACCGCTCCGGCGGGTCCGGAGCGGGTCCGGCCGACGCCTGCGCTGATCCGGCCGGGCCGGGTACGCAGTTCTTCACGTACCTCCGCGAGGGGGACGTCGGCGGGCCGGCCGTTGACGGTGGTCGATGACGCGCACACCACGGCGTTCTCGCCGTGCTCGCCGATCACGTGTCCGTCGACGGTTTCGGCGGGGACCTTCAGGAGCCGGGCCAGGGTCAGCCGGTAGCGGGCGGAGTCGAGGTTGGAGCCGATACCGAACACGCGAGGGCACTGGGATGTCTCGGCGAACAGCCGCGTCATCAGGTCGACGGGGTTGGTCACCACCAGCACCGTTCCTTCGTAGCCGCGAAGTGCCTGGCCCAGGGACCGGATGGCCGGAGCGTTGGCCGCGGCGCCGCCCATCCGAACATCGGTGGTGCGGGTGTTGGTGAAGGCGGTGCGGACGGCGATGACGATCGCGTGGCAGCTCACCAGGTCCGCCGCCTCGTGTGCCGTGGGGTGGGTCGGCGAGCTGGTGGCCTGGCGCATGTCGTCCAGGTCGGCGGCCATGGCACTGGCTTGGTCGAGGGTGCGGGAGGCGACCAGCAGGCGGCGGGAGAATCCGGAGGTCACCAGAGCGGCGGCTACGGCCTGCCCGACGGCCCCTGCCCCGACGACGCCTACCGATCCCACCCGGTCCGTGGTCATGACGCCACCGCTTGGGCCTCGGACAGTGCCTGTTCCCACGTCTCGCGTGCGTCGGTGCCGGCGGTCAGCCGGGAGCTGATCCGGTCGGCCATCGCGCACAGGTCCGTGGCCCGCTCAATGAGCGCGGTTCCCTGGTCGGGCAGCGGCAGGGCGGCCGGGGCCGACAGGTAGGTGGTCAGGATGTTGACGGTGTCCATCAGCCACAGCGCCAGCAGTTCCCGCAGCCAGCCCCGGCGGGACTTGGTGGACAGCCCGCACATCCTGCTCTCGGCGAAGCCGTGGATGCCGTTGGCCGTCTGCTGGGCGACCTCCGGGCCGGGCCGGGCGGCGGCCAGCAGCAGCACGGTGCGGCTGATCAGCTTCGCCGCGTCCACGGCGGTTCCGGCGAGCAACAGGCCGGGGTCGATGAACACCGGCCGTCCGGCCGTGCCGTCGGGGAAGGCCACGTGCTCGGGCTTGAGGTCCCCGTACGCCAGCACCTGGCGGGCCTGGGGCAGCACCGTGGCCCGCAGCCGGTGCAGCCGGGCCACCACCTGCCGCAGCACCTCGGCGACCTCCTGGCGCTGGCCGAGCCCACACTGCTCGGCGCCGAGCCGGTCCAGGTAGGTCCTGCCGCTGATGCCGTTGAACTTGCGCTGGAAAGTGCCCGCGATGCTGCGTTCGCCGATCACTCCGGACGGGCCCAGGCGCCGGGCGGTGGGCGGATGGTGCAGCTGGCGGAGCTCGTCGAACGTGCTGGCCAGCAGATCGGCCGCCTCCTGCGGCCGGGACAGCAGCAGGCCGGCCAGGGTCGGGCCGGTCACCGGCTCCGTGAACAGCACCCCGCGACTGACCCCGGCGACCGCGCACACCCGCGGCTGGCCGACCTCGGCCAGCAGCCTCAGTTGCGCGGCCTCCCGCTCCATCAGCGAACCGGGCTGGGACGCGTACGCCTGCTGGGCTGTGCGGACTTCCTCCCAGTTGCCGCACGCTCCCCGCAGCAGCGAGACCAGCGACACCCCCAGGAAGGAGTGCTTGGCATACAGGGGGCGGTCATCCACGCGGACGCGCCTCACGTAGCCGGTGACGCTCGGTACGTGCTCGTCGATGGCCACCACGGCGTGCGGCCACAGCTCGGCGGCTGCGTGCCGGATCTCCTGTTGTGCGAAGCCGAAGACCTCACCGATGTCCGGGACGGCACCGGATGCTGTGCTCACTGCGACAGTGCTCACGAACCCCTCCTTGGTCGGCTTGCTCTGGACGTGCACGGCCACGTGGGCCGCCGATCTGGAAGCCGCCCCGGCGGGAGGGAACGGATGGAACACGTCACCGCCCGCCGGGGCGGCCGTTCATGGGCCTTCGGCGGCGACAGTCACCTCGGGCCAGTACTCGACCCGGGCCCGGAACGCGTAGCGCACTCCGTCGCTCACCAGGTCCAGGTCGTATTCGGCACCGGCTTTCAGGACGTCGCACGCGTGGTCCTGCTCGGCGTGATCGGCCACCCACCCCTCAGCCAGCGCGGGGGCGGGAGCGTCCAGCTGCCCGGCTACCTCGCGCACGCGGCGGCGTATCCACTCCACGGCCCCCTCCGCCGTGGCGGCGGTATGCCCGCCCAACCCGGACGCGCGGCCGTCCCCCCAGTGGGCGGTGCACCGCACCCCATAGCCGGTCGGCAGCAACCTCTCGCGGCGGACCGGACACTGGAGGGCCGCCCTCACGTCGTCCCTCCAGATCCGGGCCGGGACGGGGTGAAGGGCGGGAACATCTCGGCGCACGGCGGCAGCTGCCCGGCCGAGCGGCCCGCCAGCGGCAAAAACCGCACCGGACGGGCCGACCACATCGCCGTGGTGTCGGCGTACTCGATCTGGCACTCGTAACCGCGGCCGCCGGCGAGCGCGCCGGTAGCGTCCCGCTCGATGACCGCCAGCCAGTCATCCAGATCGCTCGGCCTCAGCGGCCCGAGAGCGGAGAGGTAGGCGTACGCGGAGACCCGGATCCACCCCTCGGCGGACTGGACGCTGCCAGCGTCGAAAGACCCCACCAGCCAGGACCCGCCGCCGTCGGCGGCGTGGAGTTCGCACCAGATACCCGGCCGTACGCGCACCGGCACGGACAGCCTCACCCATACGACCTTTCCGCCGCCCGTCTTCGGCCGGTATCCCCATGTCTCGGCGAGCGCGTCGACGAGGAACACTCCGCGGCCGTTCTCGTCGACGGCGGTTGCCTGGCGCACGGTGGGCCCTTGGTCGTCGGCGTCGGTGACCTCCAGCAACACGAAGCTGCCCTGCACCTTCAGCAGGACACCGACTCCGCCCGATGCCGCGTACCGGACGGCGTTGCCCACCAGTTCGCTGGCCATCAACGCCATGTCATCGGCGAGTTCGTCCAGGCCCCACGCCCGCAAGGCACCACATACGTCGTGCCGGACGCGGGCCACCAGGGCCGGGTCGGCGGCGATATCTATGGCCATCACCCGAACGGGTGGCACCGGCCTGGACGGCGGCGCGTCCCCCTGCACCGTCCGGGCGGCCACCGGAGCGGCCGGGCTTGCCGGAACGAGGAAGAGGGGACGGCCACGGTTCATGACAACGGATCAACTCCCATGTGGTGCGAGGGAGCCGCCCCCCTGGCTGCTACGGACCGCCAGGACCGGCTGCCAGGGGGACGACAACAAGGGCCGGCGCGGCCCGCCAGGAGTCACGGGGGAACGACATCCGTGGACCGCGCCGGTTGAGTCCATGCGGGAAAGGGAAGACCCCCCGGGGGGATCGGCCCAGTCCCGCAGGACGCCTGTTGAGTGAACCGAGCGGCGGGGCCCGCAGTAACCCCACGATGGGACCCCCACCGTGGGTAGCGTTTGAGCCAACTGGCCGTCACAACCCGAGAGTCGGGGGACACTGTGGTCTATCCGTCGTCACCGGCAGAACTGCCACGCCACCTGCTGGACGACCCGTTGCTCCGGCGGGCGCTGAGCTCGCGCGACTTCTCGGTGGTCTTCACCCTGGCGAATGAATCCAAGATCAGCTTCAACCGCATCGCCGAGGCATGCGGGATGAAACCCGAAAGGGTCAGCAAGGTCGCCCGCGCTGACGCCACCGTGTCCGCGTTCGAGACCATCGAGCGAATCGCCGACGGTCTTCGGATTCCCGGTGTCCTTCTGGGCCTTGCTGCGCGACCCTGGGAAGACACCGCCAGGACCACCAGCACGGAGCCCGATGATGGAGACGACCCCATGAAGCGCCGCCAGCTGCTGCGCGGCGCTCTTGCCGCCGGTCTCACCGGCCCGGCGATCGCCGCCCTGTCCAACGCCCGCCAGACCTTCGACCAGGCCCTCACCGCTTACACCCCGGCCGACCTATCCGATCTGGAAGCCGCCGCCGAAAGCTACAGCTACGGCTACCAGGGTCAGGCGCCCACGCGTGTCCTGGCCGACTTAGTCGCCGATTTCGCCGAGTTCCGCCCGCTGCTGGAACTGCCCCAGCCGGTGAACACCCGCGCCCGGCTGTGCCGGACAGATGGCCGGCATGGCCGCCGTCGTACTGCACGACCTCGGCGGCCGGAAAGACGCCCGCGCCTGGTTCGCAACCGCCGCCCGCGCGGCTGCCGAGTCCGGCGACCGCCAACTGCACGCCTGGGTCCTGGCCCGCGAAGCGATGGTGCCGCTGAACTACGGCGCCCCCAAGGCCGCGGCCGACCTCGCCGAACGCGCCCGCCAGGCCGCCGGAACCGCGCCCACCGCCGCAGCAACCCTCGCGGCCGCCGTCGCCGCCCGCGCCTACGCCCTCACCGGCCAGGCCGACCAGGCACGCGGTGCTCTGGCCGACGCCGACCGGCTCAGCGACCGTCTCGCAGGCGACCAGCGCGAGGACACCTGGCTGGGGCACTGCGAGCGCAAGCACCATGTCCACCTCTCCCACGCACTCACCGCACTCGGTGAGACCCGGCGAGCCCGGGAGAGCCAAGACCGAGCGCTGGCGCTGTCCAGCTCAACCAGCAGCATGGCCTGCACCCTCCTCAAGATCGACGCCGCCGCCTGCGCCCACCGCGATGGCGACACCGAGCAGGCATGCCGCCGGGCCACCGCCGCCCTCGCGGCACTCCCGCCCGCCTACCGCACCGACCTCACCCACACCCGGGCCATGGACCTGTACCGGTCCATCCCAGCCCAGCACTACGGTGAACCCGCCGTGCGGCAGCTACAGGAAGTCCTCGCGGCCTGACCGGTCAGGGATCCGCCGCCCTCGGCGGAAACACCGAGGGCCGCACCGTCAACGGCAGTCCTGCCACGCCAGACGACTCCTCGGCTATCCCGGGACGGTCGCAGACTTCGCCTCGTCATGGACCTTCAGCGCCTCATACAGTGCCGTACGGCTGACCGGCGTGCCCTCGTTCTTGCCGCTCGTCTGGGTCAGCGTCCGTGCGATCTCCGTGACGCTCTCGCCTCGCACATCCCGACGGTGCAGCGCGACGGCAAGCATGTCCTCGGTGACCACGGACGGCCGCCCCCCGTACTTCCCTTTCCGCACCGCCGTGTCCAGCCCCTCCAGGGTCTTCTCCCGAATGCCCTCGCGTACCGACTCGGCCATGCCCGCGAACAGCAGGAACAGCATCTTGCCGGGCCCGCTCGGGTCGTAGACGCCCCTCAGCGGGCCGTCGAGGAACTCCAACAGCAGTCCACTGTGCTCAATCCGGTCCGCCGCAGCGATCAGCTCGGCGGCGTCACGGCCGAGCCGGTCCAGCTCGGTCACCGCGAAGATGACCGGCTGACCGGTGGTCTGATACAGGTCAGCCGCGTAGGCCATCGCGGCCTCCTGCTGCGGCAGACTCCTCTGCCGGGTGCTGACCTTCTCCGAGAACACCTTGTTGCACACAGGGCCAAGCGCGTCCAGCTGCGAGCCGAGCTCCTGGCCCCGAGTGCTGCACCTCGCGTACCCGATACGCAGAACGTCAGTGCCCTCCCGGGCCGCGGGAGGCGCCGGCACATCGATCTCCGGGCCGGGCACCCACCGCTTGCCGGGACGGCGGTCCTTCGGCGTCTTCACCCCCAGCCCCTTGCGGAGCGACGGCACAAGCATGTGCCGGGCCGTGTGGTACGTCGGGGCGACCGTGTCGTTGTTCGTGCGGCAGGCCGACCCGGCCGGGACACCGCACCGCGGACACGGGTGCCGCTCCACCGCCTCGGCGTCCTCGATGGTGGCCGCAGTGCTGTTCGTCATCCCCCGATCTTCCGCCAAAGGCGTCCGGGAACTGCGGAAAGTCGGCACCCTTTCCGGACGGGTTTCCGGATGGATGAGTCAGGGCGAATCGGGCACCTGCCGCCCCTTGTCCGGGAAGTCCGGCAATCGATCGATTGCCGGACGATCCGCCATGCCCCGCGAGGGCTCTCCCCCGTTCACCGCCGGGCCGTGCCCAGCGGACAGGTCGCTGCGGTCGCACACTCGGTTCGCGGCGCATCCCCGTCGCTTCTCGGACAGTTCCACACCGCGTTCTATCGGCAGCGTGTCGTGGCCTGTCATTCTGAGCGGTCGTCAATGGGGCATCTAGACGCGGATGCCCAGGGCTTAGACCGCAGAGGAGTGATGGCCAGGATGCCGGTGGTGGAGGCGTGCCTATGGGGCCTCTTGGGCGCAGCCTTGATCGAGGGGCTGGATCTCTACACAGCCATCCACTCCACTGACGGTTGGCCGTGGAAGAAGAAGGGGCAGCCAGCCTTCGCGCCGTACGTGGCAGCCCTGGTGATCAGACTCGGTGTGGGCACGGGCCTGACGGCCGCGTTCGCAGCCTCCCAGCAAGTCGCTGGGGCGCTCGCAGCAGTTACCGTCGGCATCGCGGCCCCCAAGATCCTGCAGCAACTGGCCAAGCAGGGCCTTGCCCACCAAGCTATTGAAGCTCCTCCCACTGCGGCGCCGCAGATAGCCCAGGGGCAGGGAGCCGGAGCTCAGCCAGCTGGCTCCAGCCCGGATCAACAAGGAGGACAGGTCGGTGCGCTCTGACTCGTTCACTGCCCAGGTGCTCGGAAACCTCGCGCATACATTGCCTCCGTTCTCAACAGGAGAAGCACAGGCTCCTGCGCGCTCATCCGAATCGGGTGTCAGCCCATTCCGTTCCTGGCTGCTGCACGCTCTGGCGTTTGCGCCGATGAGCGACGACACCTCTCAGCGGGATGAAATGCGTGTCTCTCCGCGGGACGCTGGCAGACCGGCCATGGCGCACGCCCGGACAGCACGCCGCAAGAACCCGTCACCCACGATGAAGAAGTCCCCGAGACAGGGAGCCGCCCCCCCGCCAGCAGCCGCGGACCTGCTTGCCTCGGCCCGCCGTGGCCTAGAGACGGCACATGACCTGGACGGCCCTCTCCAGCAGTACGCAGCGATCCATCTTGCGGCTCTGCGGGCTGCAGCCGCCGTGCTGGATGTCAAGCGACGACCGGAACACCGACTCGGACGCCGTGCACGCATCCGGAGCACATGGGACCTGCTGCCCGAGGTCGCTCCTGAGTTTGCCGAGTTCGCCGCGTACTTCGACAAAACCACGATCAAGAGGATCCGCGCCGAGGCAGGCATCATCGGCGCCGTCGACATCCACGAGCTCGAAGACGTGCGCCATATGACCACGCTGTTCATGCGCAAGGTGGAGGCACTCGACGACGTCAAGAACGCCACCACGGCACAGAAGGGCAGCGGAGACGGTGCAGCCACCATGCGCCGCACCAGCTGAGCGACACCGTTAGATGGTCACTGCAGGCTGTAGCTACGAAGAGTGACATTCGAAGAGAGACTAGACAAGGAAGACCCGCCCCGGTGGACCGGAGCGGGTTTTCCTCACTCAGGGGCTGCGGGCTCCAAGAGTGGACAACGGACAGGGATGAACGACCCCCATAACCTCGCCGCCAACCCCTGCCCCTGCGGCCGCTTCAGCCCCCAACACACCACCTGCGACTGCACCCCCGCCGCCATCCGCCGCTACCAAGCCCGCCTCTCCGGGCCCCTCCTCGACCGAGTCGACCTCCGCGTCGACGTCCAACGAGTCACCCGCGCCGAACTCGCCGCCACCGCAACCCCCGGCGAATCCAGCCACACCGTCGCCACCCGCGTCCAACAAGCCCGCGAACGCGCCCACGCCCGATACACCCACACCCCCTGGCACACCAATGCCGCCATCCCCGGACACGAACTCCGCACCCGCTGGCACCCCACCCCCGGCGCCATACACCAAGCCGAACGCGCCCTGGAACGCGGCTTCCTCACCGCCCGAGGCATCGACCGAGTCCTCCGCGTCGCCTGGACCGTCGCCGACCTCGCCGGACACGACCGCCCCAACACCGACGACGTCGCCCTCGCCCTCCAACTCCGCACCGGCATCCCCCAAGGCATCCCCCTCACCACCGGAGCCCCCGCATGACCGGCGCCAACGACACCGAACGCCATGCCCGCGCCGCCCTCACCCGCATCATCGAACCGGGCGACACCACCGGCGGCCGCTGGCTCCGCGAACACGGCCCCACCACCACACTCCACCGCCTCACCACCCCAGGCCCACCCCTCCCCGGCGTCACCCCCAAACGCTGGGCCGGCCTCCGCGCCCGCGCCGCCCACACCAACCCCGACCACGACCTCGCCACCGCCCACCACGCCGGCGCCCGCTTCCTCTGCCCCGGCGACCAGGAATGGCCCACCCAACTCGACGACCTCGGCGACGCCCGCCCCACCGGACTGTGGGTCCGCGGCACCCCCGACCTACGCACCTGGGCCCTCCACTCCGTCGCCGTCGTAGGCGCCCGCGCCTGCACCGAATACGGCGCCCACACCGCGGCCCGCATCACCGCCCAACTCGCCGAAGAAGGCTGGGTGGTCGTCTCCGGCGGCGCCTACGGCATCGACGCCGCAGCCCACCGCGGCACCCTCGCCGTACACGGCGCCACCATCGCCGTCCTCGCCGGCGGAATCGACCACGCATATCCCCGCGGCCACACCCACCTCCTGCAACGCATCGCAGAACAAGGCCTCCTCATCGCCGAACTCCCACCCGGAGACCACCCCACCGCCAGCCGCTTCATCCAACGCAACCGAGTCATCGCCGCCCTCACCCGCGGCACCCTCGTCATCGAAGCCGCCCACCGCAGCGGCGCCCTCGCCACCGCACGCACCGCCCAACGCCTCGGCCGCCACACCATGGGCACCCCAGGCCCCCTCACCAGCGCACAATCAGCCGGCGTGCATGAACTCCTCCGCGGCGAAGCCACCCTCGTCACCGACGCCGACGACGTCATCGAACTCGTCGGCACCATCGGCACCCTCGCCCCCCGACGAGAAGGCCCCCTCCTACCCCGCGACACCCTCCCACCCACCACCAGCGACGTCCTCAACGCCCTCCCCGCCCACGGCACCGCCCACCCCCACGACATCGCCCGCCACGCCCGCACCACCCCCGACGACGCAATCGCCCACCTATACGAACTCCACTCACTGGGGTTCGTAGAACGCAACGGCGACACCTGGCAACTGGCACGCCACCACCCGCCCCACCCCGCAACCCCCGCCCCACAGCCCTGACCCACCAAGCTGCGCCGTACGGATGAAACCCCGAATTCCTTGGAAACCAACCCAGTTGAGAACCCAGCCAAGATCACAAAACGCCATCCGTATGCCCCTGAGGAGCGGCCAGCGGAACGTATCTGCGCATACCGGATCACCCGCCCTTAGCGCACTGCAACCATGCAGTCACGCTACGCTCACAAAGATTCCGGCACACAGACCCCGACATTCACTCCCCGACAGCCGGAAACCGGACCGGCGCACACCGTCCCCGGCCCCCAACCCCGCACACGGCAGAACGGCTCAAGGCGACGAATGCCCCAGCACACCTCCGGGTCTGACCAGGCGGCCATTCCCCCCGCCCACGGCAGCGTGCGCCCACCCGCCCCCACCACCCTCGAAGAGCTGTGGCGAACCTACAAAACAACCGGCGACGAACGACTCCGCGAACAACTCATCCTGCACTACTCGCCCCTCGTCAAATACGTCGCCGGCCGCGTCAGCGTCGGCCTGCCCCCCAACGTCGAACAAGCCGACTTCGTCTCCTCCGGAGTCTTCGGCCTCATCGACGCCATCGAAAAATTCGACCTCGACCGCGCCATCAAATTCGAGACCTACGCCATCACCCGCATCCGCGGCGCCATGATCGACGAACTACGCGCCCTGGACTGGATCCCCCGCTCCGTACGCCAAAAAGCACGCAACGTCGAACGCGCCTACGCCACCCTCGAAGCCCACCTCCGGCGCACCCCCACCGAGAGCGAAGTCGCCACCGAAATGGGCATCACCCTCGACGACCTGCACTCCGTCTTCAGCCAACTCTCCCTCGCCAACGTCGTCGCCCTCGAAGAACTCCTCCACGCCGGCGGCGACAGCGGCGACCGCCTCAGCCTCATGGACACCCTCGAGGACACCGCCGCCGACAACCCCGTAGAAGTCGCCGAAGACCGCGAACTCCGCCGCTTCCTCGCCCGAGCCATCAACACCCTGCCCGAACGCGAAAAAACCGTCGTCACCCTCTACTACTACGAAGGCCTCACCCTCGCCGAGATCGGCAACGTCCTCGGCGTCACCGAAAGCCGCGTCAGCCAGATCCACACCAAATCCGTGCTCCAACTACGAGCCAAACTCGCCAGCTTCGGCCGCTGACCGATCCCGCTCAGCGATCCGGGCTCGCCATCGCGCCCGTTGAACGCCGACCGGCCACTCCACCCGGCCCGCGCCCGCCACGAGGTCCAAGACCTTGCCGGCCCCTGGCGCCCGCGACGCTCCCGATCCGCAGACGCCGCCGCATTGACCTCCCGCCGAGCCGCACCACTCCGTAAAGTAGACGGGATGCCAAGGATTCGAGCGGCCTCAGTAGCCGAGCACCGGACAATGCAACGCGCTGCCCTCCTGGACGCCGCACGATCACTCCTGTCCGAAGGCGGCACGGAAGCCCTCACCTTCCCCGCCCTCGCCGAACGCACCGGCCTCGCACGCTCCTCCGTCTACGAGTACTTCCGCTCCCGCGCCGCCGTCGTAGAAGAACTCTGTGCCGTCGACTTCCCCGTATGGGCCGCCGAAGTCGAAGCCGCCATGGAGCAGGTCACCAGCCCCGAGAGCAAGATCGAGGCCTACGTCCGCAGCCAACTCGCACTCGTCGGCGACCGGCGTCACCGCGCCGTCGTCGCCATCTCCGCCAGCGAGCTCGACTCGGGCGCCCGCGAAAAGATCCGCGCCGCCCACGGTGGCCTCATCGCCATGATCGTCCAAGCCCTCGAAGCCCTCGACCACCCGCAGCCCCGCCTCGCCGCCATGCTTCTCCAAGGCATCGTCGACACCGCGGTCCGCCGCATCGAACTCGGCGCCGCGGAAGACCCCGAAGTCATCACAGACACCGCGGTCCACACGGCATTGCACGGCCTCAGCGTCTAGGGGCCCGCCCCCTCCCCCCGCCCCTCCCTCCCCCCTCCGGCCCCTCCCTCCACCTCCTCCTGCCTCCCGCCCCGTTCCTCGCGCGCCTGTGTATCCATGCGCGCGCTCACCGCTCTGCGTCGGTCCGCGCATCGGACCGTGGCGTTTGCTTCCGGTGTCACTTCAGTCCACGGCGTCGCCTCAGCCCACCTCCGTGCTTCCGTCGGCATCCTGCGTCTAACCCCAGCCCACCCCGCCCGCCCCAGCCCGCAGGCCGCCCCAACGCCCCTACACAGAGCCGCAGTTGAAGCTCCACCTCGCCCCCTCCGCTCCACCTCTCCGCCCCGTCAGCCCCGCCCACCCCGTTGGCTGAGTGCTGTCCCCGAGCCGGGGCCGGGCATCCGTCTCTCGACGGCCCCAGGGCCCCCGGAGGCGGGCGCACCGGGGAGCGGTAGGAGTCGGGGGTGGCCCGGGTTGAGGAGCCAAGGGGGGAGCAGGGTAAGTGGGTTGACGTAAGTGAGGCCGCGGCGGGCGCCCCAGTGGAGGCAGGGGCCTGGGCAGTGGCCGGTGCCGGGGTCGAGGGTGGCGATCTGTTGGCCGGCGGTGACCAGGTCGCCTTTGTGGACGGTCGGATGGACGGGCTGGTAGGTGGTGTGGACGGGTGGGTCCCCGGTGTGGTCGAGGGTGACGGTGACGACGCCGTGGCCTGCGACTTGTCCGGCGTAGGTGATGTGTCCCGCGGCGATGGCGAGGACCGGGGTGTCGGTGGGGGCGGTGAGGTCGATGCCGCGGTGGCCGGGGCCGTAGGGGGTGGTCGGTGGGTCCCAGCCGCGGGTGATGTGCGGTGGTGCGGCGAGGGGCCAGGTGCGTGCGACGGGTGGCCCGCTGCCGTTGAGGTCACCGTTGTCGCCACTGCCTCTGCTTCCCCTGACCACATCGATATGTCTACTGGTGAGAGTGGTGGCGGCTGGTGGGGGTTGGGGGTCTGGGGGCTTGGTGGTGATGGTCGCTGTGGTGAGGGTCGCGGTGGTGAGGAGGGTTGCGGTTGCTGTGGTGCCGTATCGATGGAGGCGGCCTCGTCCGGTGCCTTGGGGAGGTTGTTGATCTCGGCTGATAGATGGCTGCGTGTGCTCATGAGGTAGCCGTCCGTGGTTGTTGATGGGTGTGGGGTTGCTCGGTTGCTGCATGGGTGCAGCTTGGTGGATGGGGGTGGCGCTGTGGTGGGGGTCGGGTGGATCTGTGGATAACGGGCTGGTTGTGGATAACGGCGTCACTCGGTGGTGCGGGGTTCGTTGCCCGTGGTCTCCGGGGTGTGTCCGGGTCCCGTACACTTCTGGTGGCGACCCGGGTCACCGGGTCGACTTCGCACGCCTCGACATTCGCCTTCTTGAGGGCGGTGTCCGCGCTCCTCGGTCCTTTGCGGCACAGCGCGCCGGGGCGTCAGGCGCAACCGCCGTCCGGTGGGAGCGACAACCGAGAACCAAGGAGAACACGGCCATGGCCGTCGTCACGATGCGGGAGCTGCTGGAGAGCGGCGTCCACTTCGGTCACCAGACCCGTCGTTGGAATCCGAAGATGAAGCGCTTCATCTTCACGGAGCGCAACGGCATCTACATCATCGACCTGCTCCAGTCGCTGTCGTACATCGACCGCGCCTACGAGTTCGTCAAGGAGACCGTCGCCCACGGCGGCACGGTCATGTTCGTCGGCACGAAGAAGCAGGCGCAGGAGGCGATCGCCGAGCAGGCGACCCGCGTCGGGATGCCGTATGTCAACCAGCGTTGGCTGGGCGGTATGCTCACCAACTTCTCGACGGTCTACAAGCGGCTGCAGCGCCTGAAGGAGCTGGAGCAGATCGACTTCGAGGATGTGGCCGCGTCGGGCCTCACCAAGAAGGAGCTGCTCGTCCTCTCGCGTGAGAAGGCGAAGCTGGAGAAGACCCTCGGTGGTATCCGCGAGATGTCCAAGGTGCCGAGCGCCGTGTGGATCGTGGACACCAAGAAGGAGCACATCGCCGTCGGCGAGGCCCGGAAGCTGAACATCCCGGTCGTCGCCATCCTGGACACCAACTGCGACCCGGACGAGGTCGACTACAAGATTCCGGGCAACGACGACGCGATCCGTTCGGTCACCCTGCTGACCCGGGTGATCGCCGACGCCGTCGCCGAGGGTCTGATCGCCCGTTCCGGTGCCGCGTCCGGTGACCAGAAGCCGGGTGAGAAGGCTTCGGGTGAGCCGCTCGCCGAGTGGGAGCGCGACCTGCTCGAAGGTGAGAAGAAGGCCGACGAGTCCGGTGAGAAGCCGGCCGAGGCGGCCGCTCCCGCCGAGGCCGCTGCCGATGAGGTGCCGGCCGCTGCCGAGGCTCCGGCCGCCGAGGCGGAGAAGCCCGCCGAGGGCGAGCAGCAGGCCTGATCTCAGTTCGGGTGCTGAGGTGAGCAGGGGCGGTGGCACCGCCACCGCCCCTGCTCGTCAGCCCGAGGGTCCGCTGGGTGTCCGCCCTGTGTGATCCCCGACCTTCCAGACTTCGAGAAAGATTCTCAGACTCATGGCGAACTACACCGCCGCCGACGTCAAGAAGCTCCGCGAGCTCACCGGCGCCGGCATGATGGACTGCAAGAAGGCGCTGGACGAGGCCGACGGCAGTGTCGACAAGGCTGTCGAGCTGCTCCGCGTCAAGGGCCAGAAGGGCGTCGCCAAGCGCGAGGGCCGCTCCGCCGAGAACGGCGCGGTGGTCTCCCTCATCGCGGACGACAACACCTCGGGTGTGCTGGTCGAGCTGAAGTGCGAGACGGACTTCGTCGCCAAGGGCGAGAAGTTCCAGGCCGTGGCGCAGTCGCTGGCCGAGCACGTCGCCAAGACCTCGCCGGCCGACCTGGAGGCGCTGCTGGCGTCCGAGATCGAGCCCGGCAAGACGGTGCAGGCGTTCGTGGACGAGGCGAACGCGAACCTGGGCGAGAAGATCGTCCTGGACCGTTTCGCGCAGTTCTCCGGCGGCTACGTCGCGGCGTACATGCACCGCACGATGCCGGACCTGCCGCCGCAGATCGGTGTCCTGGTCGAGTTCGACAAGGCGGACGCCGAGGTGGCGAAGGGTGTGGCGCAGCACATCGCCGCGTTCGCGCCGAAGTACCTGTCGCGTGAGGACGTGCCGGCCGACGTGGTCGAGGCGGAGCGCCGGGTCGCCGAGGAGACCACGCGCAACGAGGGCAAGCCGGAGGCCGCCCTGCCGAAGATCGTCGAGGGTCGCCTCAACGGCTTCTTCAAGGACGCCACCCTGCTGGGCCAGCCGTACGCGCTGGACAACAAGAAGTCCGTCCAGAAGGTTCTGGACGAGGCTGGTGTCACCCTGAAGCGCTTCTCGCGCATCAAGGTCGGCATCTGAGTCCGTACCGCGACCGAGTCCCGGCCCGCTAGGGTCGACCCAGTCGCCCGCGTCGGCCTGTGCCGTGCGCGGCGGACGAACGCAGATCTGACGAGGAGGCCATTGCCGCGTATGGGATGCAGGAACACCCCGCCGGCAGTGGCCTTCTTCGTATGTGTGCCGAGCAAGAAGAGGCGAGAACTCCATGAGCACCAAGGCCGACAAGGGTGAGACCAGCGACGGCAAAGTCGCGGGGCGCTTTCTGCTGAAGCTGTCCGGTGAAGCGTTCGCCGGCGGTGGGCAGTTGGGTGTGGATCCCGACGTGGTACATGCCATCGCCCGGGAGATCGCGGCTGTGGTGCGGGACGGTGCGCAGATCGCCGTCGTGATCGGCGGCGGCAACTTCTTCCGTGGTGCCGAGTTGCAGCAGCGCGGTATGGACCGGGCGCGTTCCGACTACATGGGGATGCTCGGCACGGTGATGAACTGCCTGGCTCTTCAGGACTTCCTGGAGAAGGAGGGCATCGATTCGCGGGTGCAGACCGCGATCACCATGGGCCAGGTCGCGGAGCCGTACATTCCGTTGCGTGCGGTGCGGCATCTGGAGAAGGGCCGTGTGGTCATCTTCGGTGCCGGTATGGGGATGCCGTACTTCTCCACGGACACGACGGCCGCGCAGCGTGCCCTGGAGATCGGTGCCGAGGCGCTGCTCATGGGGAAGAACGGCGTGGACGGGGTGTACGACTCCGATCCCAAGACCAATCCGGACGCGGTGAAGTTCGACGCGCTGGGCTACGGCGAGGTCATCACCCAGGATCTGAAGGTCGCCGACATGACGGCGATCACCCTGTGCCGGGACAACCAACTCTCCATCCTGGTGTTCGAGTTGCTCACCGAGGGCAATATCGCAAGGGCCGTCAAGGGTGAGAAGATCGGCACGCTCGTCGGCGACGAGGGCACCCGGGACTGACCGCCCGGCCGAGGCCGCCCAGGGCACCCCGAGAGGGGATGGACAAAGTCCTGCCGGAGGGACACCGTGCAGGGAAGAGACGCGACGCAGCCGGCCGCCCGCCAGTGGATGCCGGGCCCACTCACGACACGCAGGAGCAAGTGGTGATCGAAGAGACCCTCCTCGAAGCCGAGGAGAAGATGGAGAAGGCCGTCGTGGTCGCCAAGGAGGACTTCGCCGCGATCCGCACGGGCCGTGCGCACCCGGCGATGTTCAACAAGATCGTGGCCGACTACTACGGCGCGATGACGCCGATCAACCAACTGGCCTCGTTCTCGGTGCCGGAGCCGCGGATGGCGGTGGTGACCCCGTTCGACAAGAGCGCGCTGCGCAACATCGAGCAGGCGATCCGCGACTCCGATCTGGGCGTCAACCCGAGCAACGACGGCCACATCATCCGGGTGGTGTTCCCCGAGCTGACCGAGGAGCGCCGCAAGGAGTTCATCAAGGTCGCCAAGACCAAGAGCGAGGACGCGAAGATCTCGATCCGCTCGGTGCGCCGCAAGGCGAAGGAGGCCATCGACAAGCTGATCAAGGACGGCGAGGTCGGCGAGGACGAGGGGCGCCGCGCGGAGAAGGAGCTCGACGACACCACCGCGAAGTACGTCGCCCAGGTGGACGAGCTGCTCAAGCACAAGGAATCCGAGCTGCTTGAGGTCTGATGAACGACTCTTCCCGGGGGGCGCCACCTCCGGCCGGGTACACCGGCCCGTGGCTCCCGCCCGATCAAGGGCATTCCCCGGGGGCGGCGGGCACGGCCCCTGCGTACGATGCGCAGGACCCGTACGGCGCCCGGTCCGGGTGGCCCGCCGGGTCCGCCGGTGGGACGCAGCCGCTGCCGGTGATACCCGCCGACCCGGCCGGTGCGGTTCCCGAGGACCATGCGGGGACACGTCGGCTGGGCGGCCCCCTGTTCCGTGACGAGCCGCCGTCTACGCCGAATCCGCAGGAGCCCATGGACAGCGCCCCACCGCCCTCCCCGGCGCCGCAGAAGAAGAGCGCGGGCCGTGATCTGGGTGCCGCGATAGGTGTCGGCCTGGGGCTCGGCGCGGTGATCCTCGCTTCGCTGTTCGTGGTGAAGGCCGTGTTCGTCGCGGTGATCGTGGCCGCGGTGGTGATGGGGCTGTGGGAGCTGACCTCGCGGCTGCGGGAGCGGCAGGGCGTGGACGCGCCGCTGGTTCCGCTGGTGATCGGCGGTGCGGCGATGGTCGTGGCCGGTTACGCGCGGGGCGCCGAGGGTGCGTGGGTGGCGATGGCGCTGACCGCGCTGGCCGTCCTGGTGTGGCGGATGACGGGCCCGGCCGAGGGCTATCTGAAGGACGTCACGGCGGGTGTGTTCGCCGCGTTCTATGTGCCGTTCCTGGCGACGTTCGTGGCGCTGCTGCTGGCGGCGGGGGACGGCCCGTGGCGGGTGCTGACGTTCCTCGTCCTGACGGTGGTGAGCGATACCGGTGCCTACGCGGTGGGCTGGCGTTTCGGGCGGCACAAGCTGGCGCCGCGGATCAGCCCCGGCAAGACGCGGGAGGGCCTGGCGGGTGCGGTGTCGTTCGCCATGGTGGCGGGCGCGCTGTGTATGCAGTTCCTGATCGATGACGGGGTCTGGTGGCAGGGGCTGCTGCTGGGGCTCGTGGTGGCTGTCAGCGCCACGCTCGGTGACCTGGGCGAGTCGATGATCAAGCGGGATCTCGGCATCAAGGACATGGGGACGCTGCTGCCGGGCCACGGCGGGATCATGGACCGCCTGGACTCGCTGCTGCCGACGGCCCCCGTGGCCTGGCTGCTGCTGGCGGGCTTCGTCGGAACGACGTGAGCGCCTGAGCTTCCGCCGGGAGTGTTTTCCGGGGCCCGCTGCCTTTGGGTGGCGGGCCCTTCGGTGTGCCGGGGCGGTGCCGTGGAGGGGGCCGGGGGTGGTTATCCACAGGGTGGCGAGGGGGCTTCGCGGGGTCTGCGACACTGGTACGCATCATGCCTGCACCCGGAGAACTGACCTTCGTAGCACCGCGCGGCGCCAAGAAGCCGCCGCGGCACCTCGCCGATCTGACGCCCGCCGAGCGCAAGGAGGCGGTGGCCGCGGCCGGCCAGAAGCCGTTCCGCGCCAAGCAGCTCTCGCAGCACTACTTCGCCCGTTTCGCGCACGACCCGCAGGAGTGGACGGACATTCCGGCGGCGGCCCGCGAGCCGCTGCGGGAGGCACTGCTGCCGGACCTGATGTCCGTGGTGCGGCACATCAGTTGCGACGACGACACGACCCGTAAGACGCTGTGGCGGCTCTTCGACGGGACGCTGGTCGAGTCCGTCCTGATGCGGTATCCGGACCGGGTCACCATGTGCATCTCCTCCCAGGCCGGCTGTGGGATGAACTGCCCGTTCTGCGCCACCGGCCAGGCCGGGCTGGACCGCAACCTGTCCACCGCCGAGATCGTGCACCAGATCGTCGACGGGATGCGGGCGCTTCGGGACGGGGAGATCCCCGGCGGCCCGGCCCGCCTGTCGAACATCGTGTTCATGGGCATGGGGGAGCCGCTCGCCAACTACAAGCGGGTGGTGGGCTCGATCCGCCGGCTCACCGATCCCGCGCCGGACGGCCTCGGCCTGTCGCAGCGCGGCATCACGGTGTCCACGGTCGGCCTGGTGCCCGCCATCCACCGGTTCGCCGACGAGGGCTTCAGCTGCCGTCTCGCCGTGTCGCTGCACGCCCCGGACGACGAGTTGCGCGACACCCTCGTCCCGGTCAACACCCGGTGGAAGGTACGGGAGGTCCTCGACGCGGCCTGGGAGTACGCCGCCAAGTCGGGCCGCCGTATATCGATCGAGTACGCGTTGATCCGCGACATCAACGACCAGGCGTGGCGCGGTGATCGGCTGGGGCGGCTGCTGAAGGGGAAGCGGGTGCACGTCAATCTGATCCCGCTGAATCCGACTCCCGGTTCGAAGTGGACGGCGTCCCGCCCCGAGGCGGAGAAGGCGTTCGTGGACGCCATCGCCGCCCATGGAGTGCCGGTCACCATCCGCGACACCCGAGGCCAGGAGATCGACGGCGCGTGCGGTCAACTCGCCGCCACCGAACGCTGATCCGCCCGGCACCCTCCTAGTGAAACGGACCGCGCCGGTCTCACCTGGAGGAGCCCGGCGGACCACTGCGCACCCCGGGGCCGGCCCGCTCGGCGGTACCGGTACGATGAGGCCCGTACATCTGCATATCCGACAGGGGAGCGCCACAGCGCTGAGAGTGCGGCAGCCGGCCAGAGCCGGTGGGTCGCAGACCCTCTGAACCTCGCCCGGGTCATTCCGGGTAGGAAGTTCGGTCACTACTCCGGCTGTTGCGCCCTGCTGCCGTCCTTTCCGAGGACCGCGGCAGGGCCGCGTCTCTTCCTGGCCACCCCCAGGAGGACATTCAGTGAGCGTCACAGGGAAGAACCCCGCCGGTCGCCGGCGGGCCGTGCGAAGAGTGTCGGCCGTCGCGCTCGCCGCCGGTCTCGGGACGGGAGCGTTGAGCGCGTGCTCCGACTCCGGCGGCAGCGGCACCTCGTCCGGCGGCAGCAAGACCGTCACCCTCGTCAGCCACGACTCGTTCGCCGCGTCCAAGGGCGTACTGAAGGAATTCGAGAAGGAATCCGGGTACAAGCTGCGGATCCTCAAGGACGGGGACGCCGGGCAGGCCGTCAACAAGGCGCTGCTCACCAAGGGAAACCCGCAGGGCGATGTGTTCTTCGGTGTCGACAACACGCTGCTGTCCCGCGCCCTCGACGGAGGGCTGTTCCAGCCGTACCGGGCGAAGGGCGCCGGGCAGGTGCGGCCCGAGTACCGCGTCGACGGCGGCAAGGACCGGGTGACGCCCGTGGACAGCGGCAGCATCTGCGTCAACTACGACAAGAAGTACTTCGCCGACCGCAAGCTGGCCCCGCCGAAGACCTACGACGACCTGGTCAAGCCCGCCTACCGCAATCTGCTCGTCACGGAGAACGCCGCCGGCTCCTCCCCGGGCCTCGGCTTCCTCCTGGGCACCGCCGCCCACTACGGCGACAACGGCTGGCAGGACTACTGGAAGAAGCTCAAGGCGAACGGCGTGAAGGTGGTCGACGGCTGGAGCCAGGCCTACGACGAGGAGTTCTCCGGCTCCGCCGGCGGCAAGAAGGCCGGCGGCGACCGCCCCCTCGTAGTGTCGTACGCGTCCTCGCCGCCCGCCGAGGCGATCTACTCCGACCCGCAGCCCAAGACCGCACCCACCGGTGTCGCCACCGGCACCTGCTTCCGGCAGACCGAGTACGCCGGCCTCCTCAGCAACGCGAAGAACCCCGAGGGCGGCAAGGCGTTCCTCGACTTCCTGCTGTCGAAGCGGTTCCAGCAGGACATGCCGCTGAACATGTTCGTGGACCCGGTGGCGGCGAACGCGACACCGCCCGCGGACTACACCCGGTACGCGGTCACCGTGCCCCACCCGGCGACCATGGCGCCGGGGAAGATCGCCGACCGGCGTGACGACTGGGTCAAGTCGTGGACCTCGATCGTCCTGAAGTAGCCGACGCCGCCGAGCAGACCGCCGGCCCGGGCCCCCGCAAGGACCCAGGCCGCGGCCACCCGGCCCATCCCCGGCAGTCCCGCATCCGGCGCCCGTGGTCCGGTGCGGTGCGCTCGGCCGCCGTCCGGCTCGGGCTGCTGGCGCTGCCCGCCGCGTTCTTCGCGGTGTTCTTCGCCTACCCCGTCGCCGCCATCGTCGGCCGCGGCCTGCACGACGGCGGGCGCTGGCACCCCGCGCGCCTCGGCGAGGTCCTCACCCAGCCCGACATCCGGCATGTGCTGTGGTTCACCACCTGGCAGGCCTGCGCCTCCACCGCGCTCACCCTGCTGATCGCACTGCCCGCCGCCTATGTCTTCGCCCGCCTCGACTTCCCCGGCAAACGCCTCCTGCGGGCCGTCATCACCGTGCCGTTCGTCCTGCCCACCGTCGTCGTCGGCACCGCGTTCCTCGCCCTCCTCGGCCGCGGCGGACTCCTCGACACCCTGTGGGGCGTACGCCTCGACACCACCGTGTGGGCCATCCTCCTGGCGCATGTCTTCTTCAACTACGCCGTCGTGGTCCGCACCGTCGGCGGACTCTGGGCCCAACTCGACCCGCGGCAGGAGGAAGCCGCCCGCACCCTCGGCGCCTCCCGCCTCGGCGCGTTCCGGCAGGTGACCCTGCCCGCGCTGGGGCCCGCGGTGGCCGCCGCCGCGCTCATGGTGTTCCTGTTCACGTTCACCTCCTTCGGAGTGGTGCAGATCCTCGGCGGGCCCGGATTCTCCACCCTCGAAGTGGAGATCTACCGGCAGACCGCGCAGATCTTCGACCTGCCGACGGCCGCCGTGCTCAGCCTCATCCAGTTCGCCGCCGTCGCCGCCGTACTCGCCGTACACGCCTGGACGGTGCGGCGCCGTGAGAGCACCCTGCGCCTGGTCGACGCCGCCCGCACCGCACGCCCACCGCGCGGCGCCGCCCAACGCACCCTGCTCGGCGTGGTCCTCACCACCGTGCTGCTTCTGCTGCTGCTTCCGCTCGCCGTCCTCGTGGAACGCTCCCTGGACACCCCCGGCGGCCATGGCTTCGGCTACTACCGGGCCCTCACCTCCGCCGACGGCGGCACCTTCCTCGTCGCACCCCTCACCGCCGTCGCCACCTCCTTCGGCTACGCCCTAGCCGCCACCGCCCTCGCCGTCGTCATCGGCTCCCTCGCCGCGACCGCCCTCGCCCACCGCGCCGGCCGCCTCACCCGCACCTTCGACGCACTGCTGATGCTGCCGCTCGGGGTGTCCGCGGTCACCGTCGGCTTCGGATTCCTCATCGCCCTGGACGAACCGCCGCTCGACCTCAGAGAGTCCTGGCTGCTGGTGCCGCTCGCCCAGGCCCTCGTCGGCGTGCCGTTCGTGGTGCGCACCATGCTGCCCGTACTGCGGGCCGTCGACCCGCGGCTGCGGGAGGCCGCCGCCGTCCTCGGCGCGGCACCGCTCCAGGTGTGGCGGGAGGTGGACTGGCCGATGGCGCGGCGCGCCCTGCTGATCTCCGCGGGCTTCGCCTGCGCGGTGTCCCTCGGCGAGTTCGGCGCCACCGTCTTCCTCGCCCGCCCCGACCGCCCCACCCTGCCGGTGGCCGTCGCCCGCCTCCTGGGCCGCGCCGGCGACCTCAACTACGGGCAGGCGATGGCCCTTTCCGTGATCCTCATGGCGGTGTGCGCCCTGACGCTGCTCGCCCTCGAACACGCCAGGACCGCCGAACACACCGGGGAGTTCTAGATGCAACTTCAACTCGACGGCGCCACCGTACGGTTCGGCGGGCGGACTGCGCTCGACTCGGTCGGCCTGGACGTCGCCGAACGGGAGATCGTGTGCGTGCTGGGGCCCAGCGGCAGCGGAAAGTCGACCCTGCTGCGGGCCGTCGCCGGACTCCAGGAACTCGACGGCGGCCGCGTCCTGCTGGCCGGACGCGACCAGCACGGCGTCCCCGCCCACCGGCGCGGCATCGGCCTCATGTTCCAGGACCACCAGCTCTTCCCGCAGCGCGACGTCGGCGCCAATGTCGCGTTCGGACTGCGGATGCACCAGGTGCCGCGCGCCGAACGCCGGGGCCGCGTCGCGGAACTCCTCACCACCGTCGGACTGCCCGGCGCCGAACACCGCCCCGTGGCCACCCTCTCCGGTGGCGAGCAGCAGCGCGTCGCCCTCGCCCGCGCCCTCGCCCCGCAGCCCGCCCTGCTGATGCTGGACGAGCCCCTCGGCCAACTCGACCGCACTCTGAGGGAACGCCTGGTGGTCGAACTCCGCGGCATCTTCGACCGGTTGGGCACCACCGTGCTCGCCGTCACCCACGACCAGGGCGAGGCCTTCGCGCTCGCCGACCGGGTCGTGGTGATGCGCGACGGGCACATCGCCCAGACCGGCACCCCGCTCGACGTGTGGCAGCGGCCCGCGGACGGGTTCGTCGCCCGCTTCCTCGGCTTCGACAACGTGGTACCCGCCACCGTCACCGGCACCGCCGCCGACACCCCCTGGGGCAAACTGCCCGTCCCCGACGGCAGCCCCCAAGGCGAGCGCACCGTACTGGTCCGGCCCGCCGGGGTGCGGCTCACCGGCGGCGGGGACGGTCTGTCCTGCACCGTCGAGTCCCGCACCTTCCGCGGCACCCATGTCAGCGTCCGGCTGCGGCCCGACGACCCGTCCGCACCCCCGCTGGAAGCGGCCTGCACCCTGCGGGACGCCCCCGCCCCCGGCGCCACCCTCGGCGCCCTCTTCACCGCCGACGAGATCACCGTTCTGGACTGAACCCGGGCCGCGGCCTAGGGAGTTGGCTCCTCTTCCCTGCGTTCGGACAGTTCGGCGAGGGCCGCGGGGGCTTCGTCGACCGAGTCGACCAGGGCGATCCGGGCGGCCATCGGGCGGCCTCGGGCCAGGGCTTGCAGCAGCGGCCAGGCCGGCAGGTCCTCCGTCCAGTGGATGCGGCCCACCAGCACCATCGGCGTGGGCGCACCGCGCGAGGAGTAGAAGTTGGGCGTGGCGTTGTCGAAGATCTCCTGCACCGTGCCAGCGGCGCCCGGCAGGAACACCACCCCCGCCGTGGAACGCGCCAACAACCCGTCCTCCCGCAGTGCGTTGGCGAAGTACTTCGCAATCCGGGAGGCGAAGGCGTTCGGCGGCTCATGCCCGTAGAACCAGGTGGGAATCCCCACCGAGGGACCGCCGCCCGGCAGCCGGTCGCGGACCTCGAAGGCTGCCGCCGCCCAGTCGGTCACCGACGGCCTGAACGACGGCGCCTTCGCCAGCAGCGCCAGCGCCTCACCGAGCGCCGCGGCGGGCAACGGGGCCGTGTACGCACCCAGGTTGGCCGCCTCCATGGCGCCGGGACCGCCGCCGGTGGCCACCGTCAGACCCGAGGCGGCCAGGGTCCGGCCCAGGCGGGCGGCACCCGCGTAGGCGTCCGTGCCGCGGTCCATGGCGTGACCGCCCATGACGCCCACCACCCGGCGCCCCGCGAGGAGTTCGGCCAGCGCGTCCGAGACCGAGTCGTCGTGCACCGACCGCAGCAGCGAGGTGAACACGTCACCGTCGTCCTTGGTGCGCTGGTACCACTCATAGGTCCGGGCATCCGGCGTCCCCGCATACCCCTCGCCCCGGCCGAGCCCGGCGAACAACTCCTGCGGGCTGTAGAGCCGCCCCCGGTACGGGTCGAACGGCAGCCCCGGCACCGGCGGAAAGACCAGGGCGCCCGCGGCCCGTACCGCCGTGGCGGCCCGGGGCTCCATCGGGCAGCCCAGGAAGACGGCGCCACCGGTGTCCGCGGCGAGCAGGCTCTCGGTACGCCCCCGCAGGTCCACCGACCGCATCCGGTGCCTGGCGAGCGAACCGCCCCGCGCCAGCACGGCGTCGAACTCCCCGAGCGAGCCGACCTCCCGATCGGTGTACGGGGTACGCGGATCGGGGCGGCCGCCGGGGCCGGGATCACTGGTCTGCATCCGCCACATGCTAGGCCGCGCACCCCCCTCGGGCGACGCCCCGTGCAAACTGCCAGCCCCGGTCAACCGGCCTGCGTAACCAGCCCGTTGGCCACTCCGCCCCCTGGCGGGGCATCAGCCCTGGACGGCCGCCGGGTCCATCCACATGACCTCCCAGCTGTGCCCGTCGAGGTCGTCGAAGGAGCGGCCGTACATATAGCCGTGGTCCTGGACGTCGTCGTTGGCGGTGCCACCGGCGGCGACGGCGGCATCGACCAGGCTGTCCACCTTCTCGCGGCTCTCCGCGCTAAGGCAGAGCAGCACCTCGGAGGTGGTGGTGGCGTCGGCGATCCGCTTCTTGGTGAAGTCCTGGTAGCGCCGCTTCGACAGCAGCATGGCGATGATGGTGTCGCTGATCACGACACAGGCGCAATCGTCGGTGCTGAACTGCGGGTTGATCGAGTAACCCAGCTCCGTGAAGAACTTCCGGGACGCGGCGACATCGTCCACCGCCAGGTTCACAAAGATCATCTGCTGGTACATCGCTGACTCCCTCTCGGGCGCCGCCGCGGAGGCGGGCCGGTACGTGCGGTCTCTGATGGTTGGACCCGCACCGGGCGAAAAAGTCATCGCGATCCCGGAAGAATTTTCCGGAACCGCGATGACGACCGCCGCCGCCCGTCGTTCAGTTGGTCAGCGGCAGTGCGGCCAACTTGGCGATCAGCCAGGTCAGCGGGAGGAACAGCACCAGTAGCGCCCCGGAGCGCAGCGCCACCGCGCCCCGCAGCGCGCCGGGCGGGGCACCCAGGCGCAGCAGCGCGGCCTTGGTGCCGGCCCGGGACTGGCGGGCCTCGACCGCCGCGACCAGCAGGGTGGCCAGGGCGCAGCCCGCCACCAGCAGCATCCCGAGCGTCGTCATCGGCGCCGGTCCAGGACTCCCGCCGCCCCGCAGGCTGAGCGCCGCGTACACCCCGGACGCCACCGCGCACAGCACCCCGAGCGGGCGGCCGATACGGCGGGACTCCTGCTGGAGGATGCGCCCCGCGAGCAGCCTCAGCCCGCCCGGCCGTACCGCGCTCAGCAGCCGGCCGCAGTGGTGGGTGAGCGCCGGGCCCGCCACGGCCAGGCCGACGGCGGTCAGCGCCCAGCCGACGAGGACGCCGAGCGAACCGGCGGCCAGTCCCCCGGGGAGCGGCAGCCGGCCGGACCGCGCCCCGCCGCGCCCCGCCCACGCCTCCACCGCGAGACCGGCCGCGAGCAGCGCCATGCCCCACGGCAGGCCGGTCGGCACCCGGGCCGGCGCGGGCGGGCGGTCCGGGTCGCCGTCGTCGGCCGGGCGCTCGGGCCGGGGGCGCAGGGCGAGTGCCCCGGCCGCGGAGGCGGTGACGGGCACCACGGCGAGGAGGGTGGCGACGGCGGCCGCGGGCAGCGGCCGCCCGGCGGCGAGAAGGTCGGCGGCGGCCCCGTCGAAGGGGAGCCCGGTGTGCACGCCGCGCAGATACAGGAAGGCGAGCGCGGCCAGCAGCGAACCCAGCGAGCAGGCCGCGGCGGTGGCGAACGTCGACACCAGCATCAGCCGCCCCGGCCCGAGGCCCACCGCGGACAGCCCGGCCCTGGGCCGCGTCGCGGGATCGGTACGGGCCACGGCCACCGCGAGATAGACGGTGGCGGCCAGGGGCGCCACGCACCAGGCGAGGCGGAGCAGGGCGGGACCGGAGGAGTCGGGGTGGCCGAGGGCATAGCCGAGGGTGCACAGCAGCAGGAAGCCGGTGCCGGCGGAGGCGGTGGCGACGAGGGCCCGGCGCAGGTGCACGCCGGGCCTGGCGCGGCGGGTCAGACGGAGAGCGAGCACGCGGCCCGGCCTTCCGAGTCGGGCCCGGCGGGCAGCGGCACGGTGGTGACGCGGCGGCCGTCGAGAATGGAGAGGGTGCGGTCGGCGAGGGCGGCGGTGTCCGGGTCGGAGGTGGCGAGGACCACGGTGATGCCGTGCGAGCGGGCCGCGGTGGTGAGAGTCCGCAGCACATGGATGCGGTCGGCGCGGTGCAGGGGCGCGGTGGGCTCGTCGGCGAAGATCACGGCGGGGTGGGAGACCAGGGCGCGGGCGATCGCGACGCGCTGGCGTTCGGGATGCCGCAGGGCGTGCGGGCGGCGGCGGGCCGCGGCTCCGATGTCGAGGCGCTCCAGCCAGTCCAGCGCGGCGGCCTTGGCGGCGCGGTGCCGGGTGCCGGTCAGCAGCAGCGGCAGGGCGGCGTTCTCCCAGGCGGTCAGTTCGGGGACGAGCCCCGGGGCGGGGTCGATCCAGCCGAAGCGGTCTCGGCGGAGGCGTTCTCTGGCGAGGGCGCCCATGGTGTGCAGCGGGGTGCTGTTGAACCACACTTCGCCTTCGTCGGCGAGGAGTTGGCCGGAGAGGCATTGCAGAAGGGTCGTCTTGCCGCTGCCGCGGGGGCCGTTGACGGCGAGGATCTCACCGTCGCGGACGCCGAGGGAGATCCCGGCGAGGGCGGGGGAGCCCTGCCGGGTGTGGCGCAGGGCGCGCGCCCAGAGCACGTCGTTGTCCGGCGGGGCAACCATGGGGAACACCACTCTTCCGCTCCGAGACGATGATTCCGCCGCTAGTACGCCCTAGGGCGGGGTTCCCCCCGAAACGGCGTGAACGTAACACGGTGTGCTGGTGTGTTCGGGGAGGGCAAAGACCCGGCCGCACTCGTTCGGACCAGGTCGGACGGGGTGCGGGGAACAAACGCGGATGGGCCGGACTCACCCGAAAGGGCGAGATCTGGCCCGAGGGCGTGAGGGATGCGGCCGGGCCGGTGTCTCAGTGACAGGTACGGCTTCAGGAGGGGATATGCGGTCAGAGCTTGGTCCGGGCTTCGGCGGGGACGGTGCGGAGGATGTGGGAGATCAGCGGTGGGGAGAGCTGGGCGACGGGGTCGCCGCGGTCGTCGCCGACGATCGGGAGGTCGCAGGCGCAGCGGCTGAGGTCCTCGCTCACTGCTGTCGGGTTCCCCGCATGTGGGTCTGCTTCTTGAGTTTCAGGCAGACGAAGCTCTCGGTGGAGCGCACCCCGGGCAGGGCACGGATGCGGCGGTTGACGACCTCCAGGAGATGCTCGTCGTCCTCGCAGACCACCTCGGCCAGCAGGTCGAAGGAGCCCGCGGTCATCACCACGTACTCGGCCTCCGGCAGGGCGGTGAGGGCTTCGGCGACCGGTTCCGGATCGCCGTCGACGTTGATGCCGACCATGGCCTGGCGGTGGAAGCCCACGGTGAGCGGGTCGGTCACCGCGACGATCCGCATCACGCCCTGGTCGTGGAGCTTCTGCACCCGCTGTCGTACGGCTGCCTCGGACAGGCCGACGGCCTTGCCGATGGCGGCGTACGGACGGCGGCCGTCCTCCTGTAACTGCTCGATGATGGCGAGGGAGACGGCGTCCAGTGGGGGGTTGCCGTTCCGGTTCCTCGCGTCACGGGACTCGCCGGGGTCTGCGCTACGACTGGCCACGGCCCCACTGTGCACCAGGACTCAGTTGTTCCGCAATTCATCCGCGACGGAATTCGTTGCAAGGAGTTTCGATGGCGACGAAATCCGCACCACCTCGGCCGTCGGCCATGTTGAAAACGTCGCTGAACGGGCTAGGGTGGATGTCTCACCCACCGGACACCCACAGGAGGGCCCCAGTGACCACCGAGCTGCGTCGGCTGCGCAATTACATCGACGGTGAGTTCCGGGACGCCGCGGACGGGCGCACCAGCGAGGTCGTCAACCCCGCCACCGGCGAGGCCTACGCGAGTGCACCGCTCTCCGGCCAGGCGGACGTCGACGCGGCCATGGCGGCCGCCGCCGCCGCGTTCCCCGCCTGGCGGGACCTGATCCCCGCCGAGCGGCAGAAGGCGCTGCTGAAGATCGCGGACGCCTTCGAGGAGCGGGCCGAGGAACTCATCGCGGCCGAGGTCGAGAACACCGGCAAGCCCATCGGTCTCACCCGCACCGAAGAGATCCCGCCGATGGTCGATCAGATCCGCTTCTTCGCGGGCGCCGCGCGCATGTTGGAGGGCCGGGCCGCAGGGGAGTACATGGAGGGCCTCACCTCCATCGTGCGCCGCGAGCCGATCGGCGTCTGCGCCCAGGTCGCGCCGTGGAACTACCCGATGATGATGGGGGTCTGGAAGTTCGCCCCGGCGCTCGCCGCGGGCAACACCGTCGTCCTCAAGCCGTCCGACACCACGCCCGCGTCCACCGTGCTGATGGCCGAGATCATCGGCTCCATCGTGCCCAAGGGCGTCTTCAACGTCATCACCGGCGACCGTGACACCGGCCGCCTGATGGTCGAGCACCCCACCCCGGCGATGGCCTCGATCACCGGCTCGGTCCGGGCCGGTATGCAGGTCGCCGAGTCCGCCTCCCGGGACCTCAAGCGCGTCCACCTCGAACTCGGCGGCAAGGCGCCCGTGGTCGTCTTCGAGGACACCGACATCCCCAAGGCCGTCGAGGACATCTCCGTCGCCGGCTTCTTCAACGCCGGCCAGGACTGCACCGCGGCCACCCGGGTCCTCGTCCACGAGTCCATCCACGACTCCTTCGTCAGCGCCCTCGCCAAGGCCGCCGCCGAGACCAGGACCGGGATGCCCGACGACGAGGACGTCCTCTACGGGCCGCTCAACAACCCCGACCAACTGGCCAGGGTCGAGGGCTTCATCAACCGGCTCCCGGCCCACGCCAAGGTCGAGGCCGGCGGCCAACGGGTCGGCGACAAGGGCTACTTCTACGCGCCGACCGTGGTCTCCGGACTCAAGCAGGACGACGAGATCATCCAGAACGAGGTCTTCGGCCCGGTCATCACCGTCCAGTCCTTCACCGACGAGGCCCAGGCCGTCGACTACGCCAACGGCATCGAGTACGCGCTCGCCTCCTCGGTGTGGACCAAGGACCACGCCCGCGCCATGCGGCTGTCCAAGGCGCTGGACTTCGGCTGTGTGTGGATCAACACCCACATCCCGCTGGTCGCGGAGATGCCGCACGGCGGCTTCAAGAAGTCCGGCTACGGCAAGGACCTCTCCGCCTACGGCTTCGACGACTACACCCGCATCAAGCACGTCATGACCTCCATCGACGGCTGACACACCCGGGCTGACGCACCCGGAACGAACGAACGCGGGGCGGGCAGCGGACTTCCGGTCCGTTGCCCGCCCCGCGCCCGGTCGCCAGGATGTACCGCATGACCGCGCACCGCTCCGCCGACGCCACCACCGCCGTGACGCCCGCCGTCACCCTCGGACTGCTCGCCGCCTGGGCGCTGCACGACGCGGAGGAGGTCGCCCTCGGACCCCGCTGGCTCAAGCGTCATCTGCCCGAACTCCGCGCCCGCTTCCCGCAGTTGCCGGACCGGGTGTGGCGGGCGATGGAGCGTGTCGACCAGGGTGAGTTCGCCACCGCGGTGGCCTTCGTGGGCGGGGTGGTCGCCGCGGCGGCCACCGCCGGACACCTCACCGGCGGCCGGTCCGCCCTCTACCAGAGCGCCCTCGACGGCTTCGGGCTGCACGGCCTCGTCCACCTCGCCCAGGCCGCCGCCGTCCGCGGCTACACCCCCGGCTCGGCCACCTCACCGCTGCTCGTCATCCCGTTCACCGTCTGGGCCCGCCACCGGCTCCACCGCGCCGGAGTACTGCGCCCCACCCGCGCCCGGGACGCCGTACTCGCGCTCGTCGCGGCCGGTGCCGTCACCACCGGCGCCCACCTCGCCGCCCACCGCCTCGCCACCCGGCACCGGCGGTGAGCGGCGGCCGGGTCAGGCCGCGGGGACCGTCTCGCGCAGCGCGGACAGCACATCGAGGCGGTTCGTGGTGATGGAGTCGGCGCCCGCCGCGAGTACCCGGCGCATCGAACGGGCCGTGTCCGGAGTCCACACCGACAGCAGCAGCCCGCCCGAGTGCACCCGCTCGGCGAGCGCCGAATCCACCAGCCCGAAGCGGTAGTTGAGCCAGCGCGGGCGCACCGCCGCCAGCAGGCCCGGCCGCGGCGGCGCCAGCGACGTCCAGGTCAGCGAGATCTCCGCCCCGGGATCCGCCGCCCGCACCGCCAGCATCACCGTCGCCTGACCGCAGAAGTACGCACGCTCCGCGGCGCCCGCGTCCCGCAGCACCCCCAGCACCGCCCGCACCGTACGCGGGGTGGCGCCCGGCAGGTCCACCAGCAGCCGCGGCCCCGAAGCGGGCAGCGCCGCCACCGCCTCCGCGAGCGTCGGCACCCCGCCGTCGGTCAGCTCCGACACTTCCTTCGCGGACAGCGAGGACAGCGGCCGGTCCTGCCCCCACAGCCGCTTCAGCGACTCGTCGTGCAGCAGGACCGGCACGCCGTCCCAGGTCAGCCGGACATCGATCTCCACCGCGTCCGCGCCCCGTTCAAGAGCGGAACGCAGCGACGGCAGGGTGTTCTCACGGACCCGGTAGGGGTCGCCGCGGTGGGCCACGGCGGTCACGGTGCGCATGGCCCCCATTGTGGCCCGCGCCGCTGCGGGATCCGGCCCGGACCCCCGAGTTCGCGGTCTCGGGGAGACACCTCCTAGCTGCGGCCCGCCCAGGTCTCCGTGTAGGCATCGATCTCCGCCGAGAGCATCCGCTTGCCGGCCGGGTCCAGGAACGACGCCTCGACCGCGTTGCGGGCCAGCGCCGCCACCCCCCGCTCATCCAGGCCCAACAGCCGGGCGGCGACCGCGTATTCGGTATTCAGATCGGTGCCGAACATGGGCGGATCGTCCGAGTTGACCGTCACCAGCACGCCCGCCTCGACCATGGCCCTGATCGGGTGCTCCTCCAGGGTGGCCACCGCGCGGGTGGCGATATTGGATGTGGGGCACACCTCCAACGGGATGCGGCGCTCGGCGAGATGGGCCAGCAGCGCCGGATCGCCGGCCGCGCTCGTACCGTGCCCGATGCGCTCCGCCCGCAGGTCCACCAGCGCGTCCCACACCGTCGCCGGGCCGGTCGTCTCCCCGGCGTGCGGTACCGAGTGCAGTCCGGCCGCGACGGCCCGGTCGAAGTAGGGCTTGAACTGCGGGCGCCCCACGCCGATTTCGGGCCCGGCGAGACCGAAGGACACCAGCCCCTCGGGCCGCAGCTTGTCCGACACCGCCAGCCGTGTCGTCTCCTCAGCCGACTCCAGCCCCGCCTCGCCCGGAATGTCGAAACACCAGCGCAGCAGTACGCCCAACTCCCGCTCCGCCGCGGTCCGGGCGTCCTCCAGCGCCACCATGAACTCCTTCTCGTCGATACCGCGCCGGGTCGAAGAGAAAGGCGTCACGGTCAGCTCCGCGTACCGCACGTTCTGCCGGGCCAGTTCGCGGGCGATCTCGAAGGTGAGCAGGCGGACGTCCTCCGGGGTGCGGACCAGATCCACCACGGACAGATACACCTCGATGAAGTGCGCGAAGTCCGTGAAGGTGAAGTAGTCCGCCAGCGCCTCGGGATCGGTGGGCACCTTCGAGTCCGGGTGCCGCGCCGCCAGTTCGGCCACCACCCGGGGGGAGGCGGAGCCCACATGGTGTACGTGCAGTTCGGCCTTGGGCAGTCCGGCGATGAAAGCCTGTAGCTCGGTCAAGGATCGTCTCCCCGGGAGGGCACCGGCGTACGGCGCGGGTGATCGGCTGATCGGTGGTGCGGAGAACATCGTAGGCGGGCCTCCCGGGGCTCCCCGGGCGGCCGTAGCATGACCGCACGTACCAGGAGGGGGCCACCACAGATGTCCGAGCAGTCGGCGCCGCAGGACCCACCGCGGCCGGACGGGGACGCGGAAGCCCTGCCGGGGCCGCCGCGGGGCGAGGGGCCGCCCGGCGGTGAGGGGCCCGCGGTCAGCCTCGACAAGGACGCGGTGCCGGAGGCGCCCGGCGGTGGGGCGTGGGGTGGCGCGGGGAATCCCTTCGCGGCGCCCGGGCCCGGTGATCCGCTGCCGCCGCCGCCCACCGCGCCCGGCGGACCGGGCCCCTACGGGCCGCCCGGGCAGCCCGGCCCCGGAATGCCCTACGGCTACCCGGGCGGACCCGGCGGCCCGAATCAGCCCTACTACCCGTACGCGCCGCCGTATCCCGGCCCCTACGGCGCCCCCGGATACGGCTGGGGAACGCCGCCCCAGGGCTCCAACGGGCTGGGCGTCGCCGGTCTCGCCCTCGGCATCACCGCGGCCGCCGGATTCTGCCTGTGGCCCTTCGCCATCGTGCTGGGCATCCTGGCGATCGTGTTCGGCGCGATCGGCCGCGGCAAGGCCGTGCGGGGCGAGGCCACCAACCCGGGGCAGGCCCTCGCCGGGATCATCTGCGGAAGCGTGGGACTCCTGTTCGGCACGCTGATGCTCGTCCTCTTCATCGTCCGCGTGACATGAGACCGCCCCCGGAGACGGAGGACGGGTGATCGTCCGCGTCGTACGGGGGCGGTCTTGCCGGTGCCCGTCTTGTGGGTGGCGCCGGCCGGTTCGCCGTCGGGTCGGTTCAGCGGTCCGCGGGTGAGCCGGTGAACGCGGGGCCGGTGCCGGTGGCGTAGTGCGTGGCGCGCGGCGGGCTCGCCGGGTCGAGAGCGCTGCCCGCGTCGGCGAGCAGTGCCGCGTCCGCGTCGGTGAACAGGGCCTCGGCGGCGGCCGGTTCGGACGGGACGGCCTTCCTGGTCTCGGGAGTGGGGGTGGGGCTGCTGTCGGTGCTTGTGCCGGTCCGAGCAGGAGAGGCGGGGGACGGGGTGCGGTTGCGGTGGGCCAGGGCGACCAGGCCCGCCAGCGCGGCGAGGGTGACGACCAGGGCCACCGCGGCCGCCACCGTGGTCAGCCCGCGCGGGGCGAGGGTGTGCTCGACGGCTCGGGTCACCTCGGGAGCCCTGCGGCCCGTCGGCGCCAGATGCACCGCGGTCACGGCGCCCGACACCACCACACCGGCGAGCAGCGCCACACCGGTACCCGCCCGCAGCACCAGCAGGGCGAGCGCGACCACCCCGCACAGTACGGTCGCCGTCATCAGGCCCGCGTACAGCGAGGCGTCCACCCCGGCACCGTAGCGGGGCAGGGTGGTGACGCCGCAGGCCAGCAGGGCGACGGCGGCCGGCCAGCGCAGCCAGCCGGGGGCACCGCCGTGCGGCGGACGGCCCAGGACCCGGGACGGTGCGACGGCCGACGCGGTGCGCGAGGCGGGCGTCTGTCTCCGTGCCCGGGCCGGTTTCCGTGGCGGGGCCGATGCCGGTTTCGGTGCGCGTTGCGACGGGGACCGGTGTGCGCTCCCGTCCGGGGTCCGGGTCGGGCGGGACTTGTCGACTCCCTTGGAACCGGGGTGAGTTGACGCTGAGTGGGGTGTGCGTGCGGTTGCCGACCTACCGGCCGCGGGGCCGCTCGGGGTCGGGCCGGTGGGGGAGGCGCCGCGGGTCCCCGGACGGGTACCGCGAGCGCCCGCACCGCGGAACCGGCCCGCGCCCGAGTGCTCCGACCGCTTCACCGCGGCGGCCTTCCCGTCCGACCCGGGCGCGGCAGTCGACGCGGACGCCGGTGGCTCGGCGGGCGGGGCGCCGGTGACCGGAGTGGAGCGGGACGCCGACGGGGACTTCGGTGCCGACTTCGGTGCCGCCCCGTCCGGATGCTGCGAGCGGTACGGGTCCACGGCGTCGCCAGCCGTGGCGTCAACAGGCTTACCGCTGCCGCCAGTTGCCGAGGAAGGGGCATTACCTGGGCCGGATTCGCGGACGGCCGTCGTCTCGGTGACCGTGGCGGACGGTCCCGTCACCTCAGCCCCGTCCGCCTCCCCAAGTCCCTTGCCGGTGGCGGGCGTTCGGTCGGCGGCAGGTGTCCCGGGGTCGAGGCGGGCGATGAGCTGGGCCAGTTCCTCCACGGTGCGGCTGCCGGTGGCCGCGCGGATCGCCTCCTCCGCGGTGTGCGCGTCGTGCGGTGGCTGGTGCAGCAGGGTCAGCAGGTGCCCGACATCCTCCAGCGAGCGGTGCCGGGTGGCGGCGCGGATCGCGTCGTCCGCGCGGGCCGGGGAGTGCGGCGGCCGGCTCAGCAGCGCGACCATACGGCTGACCTCCTCCACCGGCCGTTCCGTCGCGGCGGCCCGGACCGCGGCGGTGGCGGCGGTGGCCCGCTTCGGCGACTGCTCCAGCAGGGCGACGAGGCGCAGCACCTCGTCCAGTGAGCGGCCCAGGGCGACACTGCGCATCAGGTCGTCCACCGGGTCGCGTCCGGTCACCGGGCCGGGCGCTGCGGCGGGGTCGCGTCCGGCTATGCCGGGCTCGCGCGGGGGATGGGTGGGTGGTGAACCGGCCGGTGCCGCGGGCGGCCGGTCCTCCGATCCGACGGGGTGGGAGTCGATCGTCATGGACTCTGCTCCAGGTGGGGTCTGCCGTGCGGACGCGCGTACCGGAGGCACCTCGGCCACCGGAGCCACCTCCGTGACCGGATGGACCTCGGTCACCGCAGGGACCTCGGCACGCTCCGTATTTCGTAACCCCGGCCCGCGACCCCTGCCACCCGGCCTACGCCACGCGGCCCCGTCCCCCGTCCTCGGGCCGCAACCGCTCACGGGCGGCCATCAGCGCGAACCCCAGCAGATTGGCACCGCGCCAGCGCGCCGGAATCCGGATGCGCTCGTCGTCCGCGGCGAGGCCCACGCCCCACACCCGGTCCACCGGGCTGGCCTCGACGAGGACCCGTTTACCGGTGCCCAGCAGGTAGGACCGCAGCTCGGGGTGGGCGGCGAACTTGTGCACACCGCCCTCGGTGACGATGCGCAGCCGCTCCGCCTCCCACCGGCTCTGGTCGAAGCCCTGTACCTCGCGGCCGACTCGCTTGGCCAGTGCGGGACTTGAGGCGGCTATGGCCCGCCGCTCGGCTTCGGCGTCCCCGAACAGCCGGGCCTTGCCGGCCATCATCCAGTGCTCCGCGGTGGCGTAGACGACGCCCTCGACGGTGAAGGGGGCCGGCCACCACTGGCTGAGGCAGGAGGAGCCGATCCCACCGTCGGGGCGCGGCCGATGGCCCCAGAACATCAGGTACTTGAACCTCTGCCCGGCGGCCACGGCAGCCCGCAGCGCCTCCACCGAATCGATCACCTTCCCGTTCCCCGTGCCCTTCCGCGCTCCGTTCTCCGCCCGGCTCATCCCCGACGCCCCCTCCGCCTGTGCCCTGCCCGTACCGAGGGAGTCTTGCAGTCGCCTCTGACAGTCCGCGACGGCTTTCGAGGGGGGCGGGCGCGGTGTCGGAGCGGTGGGCACCCGGTGTGGCGCACCTCATATCGTGATGGTGACCTGCATCACATATTTCAGTGGGAGAAAGTCGCGTAATGCTCCGGCCCCGGGCCCCTCTCCTCCCCGTGACCTGCGGCGCGAGTCGCGGGTGCGGAACGACGAGGAGGACCCGATGACGGGGACGGGCAGACAGGGCGCGGTGGAGTGGCTGGTGGCGGTGGCGCCGGATCCGCGGGCCTGCGCACTGCTGTGGCGGCGCAGCCCGCAGGCGGTACTGCTGCTTCCGGCGGGGCGGCGCTGGGATGTGCTGATCGTGCCGGGCGAGTTGGGGCATCCGACCCTCGATGTGCTGAGCCGCTGCGTCGACCGGCCCGGCCCGGTGCTGGCCGACTTCGGCGAGTCCAGGCTCGGGTTCTTCGTGCCGCCCGGCACCTCCGAGCGCTGGCTCGGCAGCGGGGTGCGCGGGGTGGGCCGGGGCACCTGGATCGTGGTGCCGAGACCGGGTGCGACCCCGGAGGGCACGGTGCGCTGGATCGTTCCTCCGGATGGCTCCGGCACCCTCAACGACACGGCGCTGCTGGAACTCGCCCTGCATGAGGCGGCGGCGGGCCGGGGCCGCGGCGAGGAATCCGGAGGGCGCCCCGGGCGATGAGTGGCGGCGGTGGCCCGGGTGGGTGGCGATCGGGATGCCCGCGTCCGCCGGGGCGGGCAACGGTCATGTGGTGCCCGCCGAGGTCGGCAAGGCCCTCGACTGCCTCACCCGCGCCACCGGCTGCGGCGGCTGCACCCCGCACGGATCCTGGCCCGCGCTGGGCGGGTTGATGGCCTGGTCGGTCACCTGGGACCGCCTCCACCACGACGAGTTCGCCGCCACCTTCGCCGCCTACTTCGGCTGACGCCCCGGCCGTCCTCCGCGGTCACAGTGCGCCACCGCCGCGGCCACCGGCCACAGCAGCAGCGGCGCCAGGCACCAACTCGCCAGTACGTCCACCGGCCAGTGGTAGCCGTGGCAGACCAGGCCGAGGCCCACGCCCGCGTTCAACACCAGTACCGCGGCGGCCAGTTGACGCCGTACCGAGGAGCCGGCCACCCAGGGCGGGATCAGCAGGGCCGCGGCGCCGTAGGCGACGGCCGCCGTGGCCGCGTGGCCCGAGGGGTAGTAGCCCTTGCCGAGCATTCCCGGGGGGCCGGTGCGGGCGAAGAGTTCCTTGAGGGGCACCACCAGGGCCGGTACCAGCGCCAGCGCGGCGGCGGCCAGCAGCGGCGCCGGCCACCACCGGACCAGGCCCGCGGCCCGCCCCCGCCACGCCGACCACAGCAGCACAACTCCCAGTACGGGCACCGCCACTTCGGTGTTGCCGAGATCGGCGAGAAGGCCGGAGGCCGCGTCCGGCACGGGACTGTGCGGGGCGGCGCGGCCGATCCGTTCGTCGGCCCGGCGCAGCGGTCCGCCCGCCGTGGTCTGCCAGGACAGCAGAGCAAAGAGCAGCAGGCAGACGGCAGTTGGCCACCAGGTGCGGAAGAACGCAGTCGGCCGCCTCGGAACAGGGGGGGTAGTTCCGCGGCGGCCGACCTGATCGGTGTGCCGCGCGCCCCGGGGGGTTTGGGGCGAGCGGCCGCCCGATCGGTGAGGAGTTCCAGAGCATGAGGCTCCGGTTGTGTGCGCGTGGGCACAGTCGGAGCGCAACTGGGGAGGCTGCGACTCCGAATCGCCCGCGGAGAACCGCGGACGGGGTGTCTCTCTCATCTGCCCTCAAAGCTACGGCAGCCCCGGACCGTCCGACAGTGGGAACCGCAACCCGCCATCGCCCTCGCACACCTTCTTCACATGCTGCTTCCCTGGTCCGGCCGCCGGTCAGAGCGCTGCCAGCGCCTGCTCCACGATGTCCAGGCCCTCGTTCAGCAGGTCCTCGCCGATCACCAGCGGCGGCAGGAAGCGCAGTACGTTGCCGTAGGTGCCGCAGGTGAGCACCAGCAGTCCGGCGGCGTGGCAGGCGGCGGCCACGGCCGCGGTCGCCCGCGCCGCCGGCTCCTTGCCCGCCCGGTCCTCGACCAGCTCGACGGCGATCATCGCGCCGCGGCCGCGGATGTCGCCGATCACCTCGAACTTCTCCTGCATCGCGGCGAGCCGGCCCTTCATGACCTCCTCGACCCGGCGGGCCCTGGCCGGCAGGTCCAGCTCCTTCATCGTCTCGATGGCGCCCAACGCGCCCGCGCAGGCCACCGGGTTGCCGCCGTAGGTGCCGCCCAGGCCGCCCGCGTGCGCGGCGTCCATGATCTCGGCGCGGCCGGTCACCGCCGCCAGCGGCAGACCTCCCGCGATGCCCTTCGCGGTGGTGATCAGATCCGGCACGATCCCCTCGTCCTCGCAGGCGAACCACTGGCCGGTACGGCAGAAACCGGACTGGATCTCGTCGGCGACGAAGACGATGCCGTGGTCCGAGGCGAACTGCCGCAGCGCCGGCAGGAAGCCCTTCGCCGGCTCGATGAAACCGCCCTCGCCGAGCACCGGCTCGATCACGATCGCGGCCACGTTCTCCGCGCCGACCTGCTTGGAGATCTGCTCGATCGCCTGCTTCGCCGCCTCCGGCCCGCAGTTCTCCGCCCCGGTCGGCCACCGGTACGGGTACGCCACCGGCACCCGGTACACCTCGGGCGCGAAGGGGCCGAAGCCGTTCTTGTACGGCATGTTCTTCGCGGTCAGCGCCATCGTGAGGTTGGTGCGGCCGTGGTAGCCGTGGTCGAAGACGACGACGGCCTGCCGCCTGGTGTGCACGCGGGCGATCTTCACCGCGTTCTCCACCGCCTCGGCCCCCGAGTTGAACAGCGCCGACTTCTTCGGGTGATCGCCCGGCGTCAACTCCGCCAACTCCTCGGCGACGGCCACATAGCCCTCGTACGGGGCCACCATGAAGCAGGTGTGGGTGAAGTCGGCCAACTGCGCGGTGGCGCGGCGCACCACGGCCTCGGCGGAGGCACCCACCGAGGTCACCGCGATACCGGAACCGAAGTCGATGAGGCGGTTGCCGTCGACGTCCTCCACGATGCCGCCGCCCGCACGGGTCACGAACACCGGCAGCACCGAGCCCACCCCGGCCGCCACCGCGGCGGTGCGCCTGGCCTGCAACTCCTGCGACTTCGGGCCGGGGACGGCGGTGACGAGGCGGCGCTCCTGCGGAAGTGCGGTCATGCGGGGCTCCTGGGGGTGGTACGGACGGATTCGCTGCGGCTGCGGGCGCGTTCCCACTGCCCTCCCGCGCAGGCTAGAACCGCCGCACGGGCCGGGGCATGTTCCACGGGGGAGTCGTTGTGCCGAAGGCTTGTCCGCGATGGACATAGCGCCCGCCCGGCGACGGCCCCGGCCGGCCCCCGAGACCGTTCGGATCCGGCCCGCGGGACGCCGTGAACCCGTCGGCTGCGAGCGCGTAAACGGTGAACTCCCCTGCGCAGGCACTAGATTGAGCCCCGCACATGAAGGACAGGCTGGTCAGGGGGCAGGAGCGATGGAAACCGACGGCACACAGGACGCACGCGGCACACACGCCGCCCCAGTGCCCCGGCCCGCGGAGCCGCCCCGTCCACCCGCCGGGCCGCCGCCCACCGAAGCGGCCCACCCACCGAAGCCCACCGGCCCGCCACCCCGCCCCGCCACCGCCGTCTGGCTCGACCAGGACCGCCCCGAAGCCCCCCTCGGCATCTGGCGCCCGGGTTATCGGGAGCGGGTGGCGCCTGTCGAGGACGACGGCGGCGCGGCCAACCGCGGGCTGAGCGCCGGTCTGCTGATCTCCCTGCTGGCCGGGCTGTTCGTCTGGTTGCTGTGGAGCAGCCCGTACAACCCTTACCGCACCGTGCCGTTGAAGGTGTTCACCCCGGACGACTGGTGGTGGTCCGGGTCCAGCGCGCCGCGCACCATGGAGGGCGCCAACGCGCTGGTCGTCTACCACGGGCTGGTCTTCGCCGTGGTCGCCGTCGTCTTCGGGCGGCTGGGCGGCTGGCCGGAGGCGCAGCGCCGGTTCCTCGCCGGCCGGCGGCAGCCCAGCCGCGCGCTGCTGGCGCTGCTCATCGGCGGCCTCGCCCTGGTCCTGGTGTGGACGAACGTCATCCCCGTCTCCGACCCGGTCCTCGCCCTGGTCACCCTGGTCGCCGGGCCCGAAGTGTTCCGCTCCAACGCCTTCACCTACGCCCTCTACCTGCTGATCTCCGCCGCCGTCCTCTACCCCTTCGCCCGGGCCGGGGACTGGGCCGGGCTGATCACCCGGCGGGGAGCCCCCGAGGGACCGGCACCCGGGCAGGCCCCCGCCGATGCCGCCGGGCAGGACGGACCGGCCGCCTCCCGGTGGCCGGTCCTGCGTGCCGCGGGGCAGGACGCCGCCGCCGAGCGGCTCACCGGGGCGCTGGAGGCCGGGCTGATGAACGACGTTGACTGCGCCCGGATCAGGCGCCGTTGGCGGCTGGCCGGTGGCGACGGCGGGCGGGTGGCGGCCTTCGCCGCGGCCGTGCAGCGCCATGGGGCCGCCGCCTTCACCCACCCCTCCGGCAGTCGCGACCTGCCGTTCCGGCGGGCCCGGCACGACCTGCTCACCGGGCAGGTGCGCCTCGGCCGCTGCGCCGACGAGAACCGCAACGGCCACCCGTGGCGCGGCGCCGGATTCGCGCTGGAGCCCGATGCGCTCACCACTTCGCTGCTCGCCGTCGGCCCGCCCGGCGCCGGCAAGACCGCCCATCTGGTGGCGCCCGTCGTCGAATCGCTCGCCCTGGGCGCGCTCACCGGCTCCTGCGCGGTCATCGCGGTCTGCGCGGCCGGCACCCCGCTGGGCCCGGACGACGGCTACGACGTGGTGGTCCGCCTCGGCGACCCGGAATCCGGCCACGACCTGGACCTGTACGCGGGCTCCACCGACGCCGACGAGGCCGCGGCCTTCCTCGCCGACGGCCTCGCCGGAGACCTCGACGGCTTCGACACCCGCCGCGCCGCCACCGTCCTCGCCCAACTCCTCGGCCCCTTCCGGGCCGTTCACACCCGCTTCCCCACCGTGCCCGAACTGCGGGAGCTGCTGCACCGCGACCCGGGCGCACTGGCCGCACTGCGGGAGCGGCTGGCCGACTCGGGCGACACCGCGATGCAGCGGGAGTACGACACCTATCTGCGGCAGAGCGGGCACACCGCGGAACTCGGGGCGGCGCTCGCCGACCGGGTCGCGCTGCTGGACCGGCCCGCCTTCGCCGACTTCTTCGGCCGCCGCGGCGACGAGCGGCCCTTCTCACTGCGCGACGCCCTCACCCACCCCATGCGGGTCCGCGTCGACCTGCCGGAGCGTCTGCACGAGGAGGCGTCCCGGCTGCTGGCGCGGCTGCTGCTGGCCCAGTTCACCGCCCTCGCCGCGGCCGGCCCTGAGCTGCCCCGCTTCACCTGCCTGGTGCTCGACGACGCCAGCCGCACCCTCACCCCCGGCACCATCCGCGGCGTCCAGCGGCTGCGGCCCCTCAACGCCGGCGTCGTCCTCGCCCTGCGCACCACCACCGACGTACCGGAGCAGTTGCACGGCGCGCTGCACGGGGCGGTCGGCTGCCGGGCCGCGTTCAGCGGCCTCACCACCTGGGACGGCCGCGCCTTCACCGAGGCCTGGGGCACCGAGTGGGTGGACACCGAGGAGGTCGCCAAGCACACCGTGTACGCCAACCAGCCGCTGACCCGCGCCATGCACGCCCTGCGCAAGCTGGTCACCGGGCGGGCGGTCACCACCGACGCCGTCACCGTGCGCCGCGTGGAGCGCGCCCGCTGGTCCGCCTCCGAACTGGCGCACTCGGTGCCGCCCGCTCACGCCGTCCTCTCCCTCAACGGCCCCGACGGCAAGCACACCCCGCCCATGCTGGTCGACTTCGGCGACCAGGCGTAGGCGCGTGGCTCACGCCCGCCGGGTGCGGATGCGCCCTCCGCCCCCGCTGAGGCCGTCCTCCAGTGAGGCAGAATCGGTGGTGGCCGTTCGTACGTGGCGGCGAAAAGCATTCGTAGCTGTCGTTGATTCGAAGGCCCCGGCCCATGCCACCCACGCTCGCCTCGCTCGTCCACCACTCCGCGCTCAGGCTCACCGTGCGCGCCGGGGAGGACCGGCTGGACACCCCGGTCCGGTGGGCGCACGCCAGTGAACTGGCGGATCCGGTGGCCTATATGGACGGCGGGGAGCTGCTGCTGATCACCGCGCTCACGCTGGACGCCGAGGACCCCGAGGCCATGCGCGACTATGTGCGGCGGCTCGTCGGGGCGGGCGTCGCGGGGCTGGGCTTCGCCGTCGGGGTGCACTACGACGCGGTGCCCGAGGCCCTGGTGGGGGCGGCCACCGCTGAGGGTCTGCCGCTGCTGGAAGTGCCCCGGCGCACCCCGTTCATCGCCATCACCAAGGCGGTCTCCGCGGCCCTCGCCGCCGACCGGTACCGCGCCGTCACCGCCGGTTTCGCCGCCCAGCGCGAACTCACCAAACAGGCACTCGGAGAAGGCCCGGAGGGACTGCTCACCGCACTCGCCGCCCAGGTCGACGGCTGGGCCGCGCTCTACGACGCGGCGGGCACCGTGGTCGCCGCCGCCCCCGACTGGTCGCTGCGCCGCGCCGCCCGGCTCACCCCCGACGTGGAGCGGCTGCGGGAGCGGCCCGCGCCCGCCAGCGCCGTGGTCAGCGGCGCCGAGGACCGGGTGGAGCTGCACTCGCTGGGCACCGGGCGCCGCGCCCGCGCCGCCCTCGCCGTCGGCACCGAGGCCGCCCTCGGCACCGCGGAACGGTACGCGGTGCACTCGGCGATCGCCCTGCTCACCCTCACCACCGAACGCTCCCGCGCGCTGCACGCCGCCGAGCAGCGCATCGGCGCCGCCGTGCTGCGGATGCTGCTGGCGGGGGAGCCGGTGCACGCCCGCGCCGTCGCCGGGGACCTCTACGGCGGCCTCCTCGACGCCCCCTACCGCATGTTCATCGCCGAGGCCGCGCCCGCCGGCGGTACCGCGGAACCGCTCAACGCCCTGGTGGACGCCGCCGACGCGGCCGCGGCCCGCGCCGGGGAGGCGCTGCTCGTGGTGCCGGAGGGGGAGGGCCGGGTGGTGCTGCTCGCCGCGGACGGCGGCGCCGCGACCGCCGCCGGGACGGCCCACGCGCACACGGTGGAGGAGGCCCGCGGGCAGGAATCGGGCGGGCAGCTCGCCGTCGGACTGTCCGCGCCCGCCGGCCCGATCGCCGCCGCCTCCGCGTACAAGCAGGCCGAGCAGGCGCTCGCGGTGGCCCGGCGCCGCGGCCGCACCCTAGTCGAGCACGAGGAACTGGCCGCCGGCTCCGTCCTGCCCCTGCTCGACGTGGACGCGGTACGGGCCTTCGCCGACGGTCTGCTGCGCGCGCTGCGCGAACACGACGCCACCGGCCGCGGCGACCTCGTGGCCTCGCTGCGCGCCTGGCTCTCCCGGCACGGCCAGTGGGACGCGGCCGCCGCCGACCTGGGCGTACACCGGCACACCCTGCGCTACCGGATGCGCCGCGTCGAGGAGATCCTCGGCCGCTCCCTGGACGACCCGGACGTCCGGATGGAGCTGTGGCTCGCGCTGAAAGCCACCGTCGGCACCGACTGAGGACGCCGAGGCGGTCGGCCCCCGCCGCGACACTGCCGATCCGTAGCGCCCGGCCCGCCGACTACTACGTACCGGACAAACGCCACCGCCGTCCGGCGGCCCTACCGTGGGGGCGCACCCACCCGCCAGCGGAAAGGCCGGACCGACATGCCCTCCACCCACGCCTTCTGGCTCGCCGGCCGCCAGGCCACCGGAGAGACCACCTTCGACGTCACCAGCCCGTGGGACGGCCGGCACGTCGGCACCGTCGCGGTGCCCACCGACGCCCAGATCGAGGAGGCGGTCGCCGCCGCGTACGCCGTCCGTGAGTCCTTCGCCGCGACCCCGGCCCATGTGCGCGCCGCGGCCCTCACCCGGGTCGGCGAGCGGCTGGCGGAACGCGCCGAGGAGATCGCCGGGCTGATCTCCGCCGAGAACGGCAAGCCCGTCAAGTGGGCCCGCGGCGAGGTCGGCCGTGCCGTCTCCGTCTTCCGCTTCGCCGCCGAGGAGGCCCGCCGTTTCAACGGGGGCGAGGCCCAGCGGCTCGACACCGACGCCGGCGGCACCGGGCGCCTCGCCCTCACCCGCCGCTTCCCCAAGGGCGTCGTCCTCGGCATAGCGCCGTTCAACTTCCCGCTGAACCTCTGCGCCCACAAGATCGCCCCCGCGATCGCGGCCGGCGCCCCCATCATCCTCAAGCCGGCCCCCGCCACCCCGCTCTCCGCGCTGCTGCTGGGCGAACTGCTCGCCGAGACCGAACTCCCGGCCGGCTCCTGGTCGGTGCTGACGGTCGAGAACGACCGGATGCCCGCCCTGGTCCAGGACGAGCGGCTGCCGGTCATCTCCTTCACCGGCTCCGACAAGGTGGGCTACGCCATCATGGACTCGGTGCCGCGCAAGCACTGCACCCTGGAACTGGGCGGCAACGGCGCCGCGGTCGTCCTCGCCGACTACGCATCGGACGCCGACCTCGACCACGCCGCCGCCCGCATCGCCACCTTCGCCAACTACCAGGCCGGCCAGTCCTGCATCTCGGTGCAGCGCGTCATCGCCGACAGCTCCGTCTACGACCGGCTGCTGCCGCGGATCGGGTCCGCCGTCGCCGCCCAGGTCACCGGCGACCCCGCGGACGCCGCCACCGAGGTCGGCCCGCTGGTCAGCGAGGCGGCCGCGCGGCGTGTGGAGTCCTGGGTGGACGAGGCGGTCGCGGCCGGCGCCGAGCTGCTCACCGGCGGCAAGCGGGAGGGCGCCTCCTACGCCCCGACCGTCCTGGCCGGTGTCCCCGGCGGCGTCACCCTCGCCACCGAGGAGGTCTTCGGACCGGTCCTCACCGTCACCAGGGCCGAGGGCGAGCAGGCCGCCTTCGACGCCGTCAACGACTCCAAGTTCGGCCTCCAGGCAGGGGTGTTCACCCACGACCTGCAAGCCGCCTTCCGCGCCCACCGGGCCCTGGAGGTCGGCGGTGTCGTCATCGGCGACGTGCCGTCCTACCGCGCCGACCAGATGCCGTACGGCGGCGTCAAGCAGTCCGGCGTGGGCCGCGAGGGCGTCCGCTTCGCCATGGACGACTACACCTACGAGCGGGTCCTCGTCCTCACCGGGATCGACCTCTAGGGAGTGCGGGACGGGTCCGGCTCCGGCCGGGCCGGCGCCCGAACGCCCGTCCGGGCTGGTGGGGTGCGGCCCGAGGGGGTAGACACAGGCAGGAGGCAACAACGCAAGCCCGGCCGGGCCGGTACCCGGCTGCCCCCGCCCCCCTCGATCCGCGGTGAGGTGACCTCCTCGTGTCCGCATCAACCTCGCAGTCCACCCCCACCGGCGTCCCGGCCGGCAGCGGTGTCACCGAGCGGGAGGCCCGGCAGGTCGCCGAGGCCGCCCGCGAACGGGACTGGCACAAGCCGAGCTTCGCCAAGGAACTCTTCCTCGGCCGCTTCCGCCTGGACCTCATCCACCCGCACCCGCTGCCCGACGCCGAGGACGAGCGCCGCGGCCGGGCCTTCCTCGAACGGCTCCGCACCTTCTGCGAGCAGCACGTGGACGCCGCCCGCATCGAACGCGAGTCCCGCATCCCCGACGAGACCATCGCCGGGCTCAAGGAACTCGGCGCCCTCGGCATGAAGATCCCCACCGAGTACGGCGGCCTCGGGCTCACCCAGCTCTCCTACAACAGGGCGCTGGCACTGGCCGGTTCGGCCAGTCCCGCCATCGGCGCGCTGCTCTCCGCGCACCAGTCGATCGGCGTACCGCAGCCGGTGATGCAGTTCGGCACCCAGGCGCAGAAGGACGCCTTCCTGCCGCGCTGCGCCACCACCGACATCTCCGCCTTCCTGCTCACCGAGCCGGACGTCGGCTCCGACCCGGCCCGCCTCGCCACCACCGCCGTACCCGACGGCGAGGAGTACGTGCTGGACGGGGTGAAGCTGTGGACGACCAACGGGGTCGTCGCCGACCTGCTGGTCGTCATGGCGCGAGTGCCCCGATCCGAGGGGCACCCCGGCGGCATCACCGCCTTCGTGGTGGAGGCCGGCTCCGAGGGCGTCACCGTCGAGCACCGCAACGCCTTCATGGGGCTGCGCGGCATCGAGAACGGCGTCACCCGCTTCCACCAGGTCCGTGTCCCCGCCGCCCACCGCCTCGGCCCCGAGGGCAGCGGCCTGAAGATCGCCCTCACCACCCTCAACACCGGCCGGCTCTCCCTGCCCGCGATGTGCGCCGGCGCCGGCAAGTGGGCGCTGAAGATCGCCCGCGAGTGGTCCGGGGAGCGGGAGCAGTGGGGGCGGCCCGTCGCACGGCATGAGGCGGTCGGCGGCAAGATCTCCTTCATCGCGGCCACCACCTTCGCCCTGGAGGCCGTCGTCGACCTCGCCTCCCAGATGGCCGACGAGAACCGCAACGACATCCGTATCGAAGCCGCCCTGGCCAAGCTGTACGGCTCCGAGATGGCCTGGCTGATCGCGGACGAGCTGGTGCAGATCCGCGGCGGGCGCGGCTACGAGACCGCCGAGTCGCTGGCCGCCCGCGGTGAACGGGCCGTCCCCGCCGAGCAGATGCTGCGCGACATGCGCATCAACCGCATCTTCGAGGGCTCCACCGAGATCATGCATCTGATGATCGCGCGGGAGGCGGTGGACGCCCATCTGTCCGTCGCCGGTGACCTGGTGGACCCGGACACCTCCCTCACCGACAAGGCCCGCGCCGGCGCCCGGGCCGGCGGCTTCTACGCCCGCTGGCTCCCCGGACTCATCACCGGCCCCGGCCAACTCCCGCGTTCCTACGCCGAGTTCAACCCGCACGGCCACGCGGACCTGGCCCGCCATCTGCGCTATGTGGAACGCGCCGCCCGCCGCCTGGCCCGCGCCACCTTCTACGGCATGTCCCGCTGGCAGGGCCGGATGGAGACCAAGCAGGGCTTCCTCGGCCGCGTCGTGGACATCGGCGCCGAACTCTTCGCGATGAGCGCCGCCTGCGTACGCGCCGAACTCCTGCGCGGCCGCGGCGAACACGGCCGCGAGGCGTACCAACTCGCCGACGCCTTCTGCCGGCAGGCCCGCATCCGCACCGAGGAACTCTTCGGACGGCTCTGGACCAACACCGACGACCTGGACCGCAAGGTGGTCCGCGGCGTCCTCGGCGGCGCCTACACCTGGCTGGAGGACGGCGTCCTCGACCCCAGCGGCGACGGCCCCTGGATCGCCGACACCACCCCGGGCCCCGCCCGCACCCCCGACGTCCACCGCACCCTGCGCTGACGACACCGGCCCGCACCGGGGCGCCCCCTTCGTACCGAACGGGGCGCCCCGGCTCCGGCGCCCGGCGGGAGACGACACAATGGGGGGATGAGCGACAGCCCAGCCCCCCTCGCGGATCCGCACCGCCTCTTCGCCCCGGACGAGGACCCCACCGCGCCCCGTGACATCGTCATCCTCGGATCCACCGGTTCGATCGGCACCCAGGCCGTCGACCTGGTGCTCCGCAACCCCGACCGGTTCCGGGTGACCGCGCTGTCCGCCGCCGGCGGCCGGGTCGGCCTCCTCGCCGAGCAGGCCCACCGGTTGCGCGTCGACACCGTGGCCGTCGCCCGCGAGGACGCCGCCGCCCCCCTGAAGGAAGCACTCCGCGGCCGCTTCGGTCCCGGCGGACCGCTCCCCGAAGTGCTGGCGGGACCCGACGCGGCCACCGCCGTCGCCGCCGGCGACTGCCACACCGTGCTCAACGGCATCACCGGCTCCATCGGACTGGCCCCCACCCTCGCCGCCCTCAAAGCGGGCCACACCCTGGCGCTCGCCAACAAGGAGTCGCTCATCGTCGGCGGCCCGCTGGTCAAGGAGCTCGCCGCCCCCGGCCAGATCATCCCGGTCGACTCCGAGCACGCCGCGCTCTTCCAGGCCCTCGCCGCGGGCCCCCGCAGCGAGGTCCGCAAGCTGGTCGTCACCGCCTCCGGCGGCCCGTTCCGCGGGCGCACCAAGGCGGACCTGGCGCGGGTCACCCCCGAGGACGCGCTGGCCCACCCCACCTGGGTGATGGGCCCCGTCATCACCGTCAACTCGGCGACCCTCGTCAACAAGGGCCTGGAGGTCATCGAGGCCCATCTGCTGTACGACATCCCCTTCGAGCAGATCGAGGTCGTCGTCCACCCCCAGTCGTATGTGCACTCCATGGTGGAGTTCTGCGACGGGTCCACGCTCGCGCAGGCCACGCCGCCCGATATGCGCGGTCCGATCGCGCTCGGGCTCGGCTGGCCGCGGCGGGTGCCCGACGCGGCGCCCGCCTTCGACTGGACCCGGGCTTCGAGTTGGGAGTTCTTCCCGCTGGACACCGAGGCCTTCCCCGCGGTGGAGTTGGCCCGGCACGTGGGGCGGCTCGCGGGCACCGCCCCGGCGGTGTTCAATGCCGCCAACGAGGAGTGCGTCGACGCGTTCCTGAACGGCGCGCTGCCGTTCAACGGGATCATGGAGACCGTCACCGAGGTCGTCACCGAACACGGCACCCCCGGAACGGGAACCTCCCTCACCGTCGCGGACGTCCTCGAAGCGGAGACCTGGGCGCGCGCCCGCGCCCGGGAACTGACCGGCAAGGCGATCGCGGAGGCCCGCGCATGACGATCCTGATGACGATCCTCGGCATAGTCGTCTTCGCGGTCGGACTGCTCATCTCCATCGCCTGGCACGAGTTGGGGCACCTCTCCACGGCCAAGCTCTTCGGCATCCGCGTCCCCCAGTACATGGTGGGCTTCGGCCCCACCGTGTGGTCGCGGAAGAAGGGCGACACCGAGTACGGCCTGAAGGCGGTGCCGCTCGGCGGGTACATCCGCATGATCGGCATGTTCCCGCCCGGCCCCGACGGCCGGCTCGAAGCCCGCTCCACCTCGCCGTGGCGCGGCATGATCGAGGACGCCCGCTCCGCCGCCTTCGAGGAACTCCGGCCCGGCGACGAGTCCCGCCTCTTCTACACGCGCAAGCCGTGGAAGCGGGTCATCGTGATGTTCGCGGGCCCCTTCATGAACCTGATCCTCGCCGTGGCGATCTTCCTCGGTGTGATGATGACGTTCGGCGTGCAGACCCAGACCACCACCGTCGGCAAGGTCTCCGACTGCGTCATCCAGCAGAGCGAGCAGCGCACCACCTGCAAGAAGGGCGACAAGCCGACCCCCGCCAAGGCCGCGGGCCTCCAGGCCGGGGACAAGATCGTCGCCTTCGACGGCAAGCCGGTGCAGGACTGGTCCGCCCTCCAGGCCTCCATCCGCGACACCATCGGCCCCGCCACCGTCACCGTGGAACGCGACGGCCAACGGCAGGTCCTCAAGGCCGAGTTGATCCGCAACCAGGTCAGCAAGACCGACGGCAACGGCGGCTACATAGACGGCAAGTACGTCTACGCCGGCTTCCTCGGCTTCAGCCCCGCCTCCGGCGTCGTCCCGCAGTCCTTCGGCCAGTCCGCGAACCGCATGGGCGACATGATGGAGAACGGCGTGCACTCGCTGGTCTCCCTGCCGTCGAAGATCCCCGCCCTGTGGAACGCGGCCTTCGGCGACGGGCCCCGTGAGCCGGACTCCCCGATGGGAGTGGTGGGCGCCGCCCGCGTCGGCGGCGAGGTCTTCACCCTGGACATCCCGCCGGAGAACCAGATCGCGATGATGCTGTTCCTGGTCGCCGGCTTCAACCTGTCGCTGTTCCTCTTCAACATGCTGCCGCTGCTGCCGCTCGACGGCGGGCACATCGCGGGCGCCCTCTGGGAGGCGGTGCGGCGCCACACCGCCCGCCTCTTCCGGCGGCCCGACCCGGGCCCGTTCGACGTGGCGAAGCTGATGCCGGTCGCCTATGTGGTGGCGGGGATCTTCATCTGCTTCACCGTGCTGGTCCTCGTCGCCGATGTGGTCAACCCGGTGAAGATCTCCTGACGCCCCTCCGTCCGCCCCGCGGTGAGGTGCCCGGGGCGGATGCGGTGCCGTAATCTCGGTCCGTGAGCCCGCCGCTCACCCGGTCACCATCCACACCTTGGGGTTGCACAGCAGATGACTGCGATTTCGCTCGGTATGCCGTCCGTTCCGACCAAGCTCGCGGAGCGCCGCAAGAGCCGGCAGATCCAGGTGGGTTCGGTCGCGGTGGGCGGGGACGCGCCGGTGTCGGTGCAGTCGATGACGACGACCCGCACCTCCGATGTGGGGGCGACGCTCCAGCAGATCGCGGAACTGACGGCGTCGGGCTGCCAGATCGTGCGGGTCGCGTGCCCGACGCAGGACGACGCGGACGCGCTGGCGACGATCGCCCGCAAGTCGCAGATCCCGGTGATCGCCGACATCCACTTCCAGCCGAAGTACGTCTTCGCGGCGATCGACGCGGGGTGCGCCGCGGTGCGGGTGAACCCGGGGAACATCAAGCAGTTCGACGACAAGGTGCGGGAGATCGCCCGGGCGGCGAAGGAGGCGGGCACCCCGATCCGGATCGGGGTGAACGCGGGCTCGCTGGACCGGCGGCTGCTGGAGAAGTACGGGAAGGCGACACCGGAGGCGCTGGCGGAGTCGGCGCTGTGGGAGGCGTCGCTGTTCGAGGAGCACGACTTCCGGGACATCAAGATCTCGGTGAAGCACAACGACCCCGTGGTCATGGTGAACGCCTACCGGCTGCTGGCCGAGCGCTGCGACTACCCCCTGCACCTCGGGGTGACGGAGGCGGGCCCCGCGTTCCAGGGGACCATCAAGTCCGCGGTCGCCTTCGGCGCGTTGCTGAGCGAGGGCATCGGGGACACGATCCGGGTCTCCCTGTCGGCGCCGCCGGTGGAGGAGATCAAGGTCGGCAACCAGATCCTGGAGTCGCTGGGGCTGCGGCCGCGGCGGCTGGAGATCGTGTCCTGCCCGTCGTGCGGCCGGGCGCAGGTGGATGTGTACAAGTTGGCGGAGGAGGTCACCGCGGGACTTGAGGGCATGGAGGTGCCGCTGCGGGTGGCCGTGATGGGGTGCGTGGTGAACGGTCCGGGGGAGGCGCGGGAGGCGGATCTTGGAGTGGCCTCCGGCAACGGGAAGGGTCAGATCTTCGTCAAGGGCGAGGTGATCCGCACGGTGCCGGAGTCGAAGATCGTGGAGACGCTGATCGACGAGGCGATGAAGATCGCCGAGCAGATGGAGAAGGACGGCGTCGCCTCCGGCGAACCCGAGGTCTCCGTGAGCTGATCCGACGACTGCCGCGCGGTCGCCCGACCGGCCGCGCGGCAGCCAGAGGTGCCTCCCCGATCACTGCGGGCCGACCCCACCAAGATCGAGGAGACGCCCCCGGGCCCGCCGGGTACAGTGCGGAAACCAGTAGCCCGCAATGGTGAGGCCCCGCGAATTTGTTGACACACACCACCACCAGGGTCCTCGAACCCAGCGACCTCGACGCCGCACTCGCCGTGCTGGCCCGCGAGCCGGTCGCCAACGCCTTCGTCGCCTCCCGGGTGCATGTCGCGGGACTCGACCCCTGGCGCCTCGGCGGCGAGATGTGGGGCTGGTACAGCGACGGCATCCTCGAATCCCTCTGCTACGCGGGCGCCAATCTGGTGCCGCTCTGCGCCGGACCCGAAGCCGTCCGCGCCTTCGCCGACCGCGCCCGTCGCGCGGGCCGCCGCTGCTCCTCCATCGTCGGCCCCGCGGAAGCCACCGCCCGCCTCTGGCGGCTGCTCGAACCGTCCTGGGGTCCCGCCCGCGACGTCCGCGCCCACCAGCCCCTCATGGTCACCGACCGCCTCCCGGCCCACATCACCCCCGACCCGTATGTGCGCCGCGTCCGCAAGGACGAGATGGAGACGATCATGCCGGCCTGCGTGGCGATGTTCACCGAGGAGGTCGGCGTCTCCCCGCTCGCCGGGGACGGCGGACTCCTCTACCAGGCGCGCGTCGCCGAACTCGTGGGCTCCGGGCGGGCGTTCGCGCGGATCGGAGCGGACGGCCAGGTCCTCTTCAAGGCCGAGATCGGCGCCGCGACCTCCGAGGCCTGCCAGATCCAGGGCGTCTGGGTCGCCCCCGAGTACCGCGGCCGCGGCCTCGCCGCCCCCGGGATGGCCGCCGTACTGCGGTACGCCTTCGCCGACATCGCCCCCGTCGCCAGCCTCTACGTCAACGACTTCAACACGCCTGCCCGCGCCGCCTATCGACGGGTCGGCTTCCAGGAGACCGGGGCCTTCATGAGCGTGCTCTTCTGAACGGCGCCGCGGGCGGAACGGTTCACCACCGCGCCCCGCGAAGTGCCGTGCCGGGCGGGCCCGGGCGGCGAACCCTGCCGGTCATGGCACCGACCGCCCGAGGGTAGTCTCCCCGACATGCTGCGCATCCCCGGCCGAAGGGCCCGCACCGGCGACGAGCAGGTGGCCATCGCCCCCCTCGACCTGGCCGCCCGCGTCGACGAGGCCCTCGCCGTCCAGGCCCACGCCTTCGGACTCAGCGACGAGGAGATCAACGTCCGCCGGCAGATCATGCTGCGGCACATGACCTACCCGGGCGCCCAGGCCCTCGGCGCCGTACGCGAGGACGGCCGCCTCGTCGGCTTCGTCTACGGAATGCCCAACGACCGCGTCCACTGGTGGTCCACCGTCGTCGAGCCGTATCTGCGCACCCAGGGCCACGACGGCTGGCTGGACGACGCCTTCGTCATCACCGAGCTCCACGTCCTGCCCGGCTACCAGAACCACGGGGTGGGCCGCGCCCTCATCACCACCCTCACCGACGCCGTCCCCAACCCCCGCTCCATCCTCTCCGCCATCGACACCGACAGCCCCGCCCGCGGCCTCTACCGCTCCCTCGGCTACCAGGACCTGGCCCGCAGAGTGCAGTTCCCCGGCGCCCCCCGCCCCTACGCCGTGATGGGCGCCCCGCTGCCGCTGCGCCGCCGCTGAACTCCCTCGACCGGGTAATGGATTTCCACCCGCAGCGGCCCCCCGGCTAACCTCGTGGCCATCACCCTTTCGTAGCAGGAGATCACCATGGCCCAGGTCCAGCGCATGTCCCGATTGATGGTCAAGACACTGCGCGACGACCCGGCGGACGCCGAGACCCTGAGCCACAAGCTCCTGGTCCGCGCCGGCTATGTGCGCCGGAACTCCGCGGGGATCTGGTCCTGGCTGCCCCTCGGCAAGAAGGTCCTGGAGAACGTCTCCCGTGTGGTCCGCGAGGAGATGGACGCGATCGGCGCCCAGGAAGTGCTCCTCCCCGCCCTCCTGCCGAAGGAGCCCTACGAGGCCTCCGGCCGCTGGGAGGAGTACGGCGACCTCCTCTTCCGCCTCCAGGACCGCAAGGGCGGCGACTACCTCCTCGGCCCCACCCACGAGGAGATCTTCACCCTCGTCGTCAAGGACCAGTGCACGTCCTACAAGGACCTGCCGGTCATGCTCTACCAGATCCAGACCAAGTACCGCGACGAGGCCCGGCCCCGCTCCGGGGTGCTGCGCGGCCGCGAGTTCCAGATGAAGGACTCGTACTCTTTCGACACCAGCGACGAGGGCCTCGCCGAGTCCTATGCGCTGCACCGGGAGGCGTACCGGAAGATCTTCGGCCGGCTCGGCCTGGACTACCGGATCGTGTCCGCGGTGTCCGGTGCGATGGGCGGCTCCGCCTCCGAGGAGTTCCTCGCCCCGGCCGCCGCCGGCGAGGACACCTTCGCCGACTGCCCGCACTGCGACTACGCGGCCAACACCGAGGCCGTCGTCTACAAGGCGGCCCCCGACGAGCAGGCCGGGAAGACCGGGCCCGGTGCCATGGAGGAGCTGGACACTCCGGACACCCCCACCATCGAGACCCTCGCCGAGTACCTCGGGGTGCCCGCCTCGGCCACCCTGAAGAACCTCCTGGTCAAGGTCGACAAGGAGATCGTCGCGGTGGGCGTGCCCGGGGACCGCGAGGTCGACCTCGGCAAGCTCGGCGAGCACCTCGCGCCCGCCGTCGTCGACCTGGTCACTGCCGAGGACTTCGAGGACCGCCCCGACCTGGTCCGCGGCTATGTCGGCCCGCAGGGCCTGGAGAAGGTCCGCTATATCGCCGACCCGCGCATCGCCCCCGGCACCGCCTGGATCACCGGCGCCAACAAGCCCGGCAAGCACGCCCGCGACGTCGTCTGCGGCCGGGACTTCGAGGTGGACGACTACCTCGACGTGGTCGTCGTCGAGGAGGGCGACCCCTGCCCCAACTGCGGCACCGGGCTCAAGCTGGACCGCGCCATCGAGATCGGCCACATCTTCCAGCTCGGCCGCAAGTACGCCGACACCTTCCAGCTCGACGTCCTCGGCCAGAACGGCAAGCCGGTCCGCGTCACCATGGGCTCCTACGGCATCGGCGTCTCCCGCGCCGTCGCCGCCCTCGCCGAGCAGACTGCCGACGAGCAGGGCCTCTGCTGGCCCAGGGAGGTCGCCCCGGCGGATGTGCACATCGTCGCCGCGGGCAAGGCCGTCCAGACCGAACTCGCCCTGGAGTTGGGCGCGCAGCTCGGCGAGGCCGGACTGCGGGTCATCGTGGACGACCGGGCCGGTGTCTCGCCGGGCGTGAAGTTCACCGACTCCGAGCTGATCGGCGTGCCCACCATCGTGGTCGCGGGCCGCCGGGCCGCGGACGGCGTGGTCGAACTGAAGGACCGCCGCACCGGCGAGCGCGAGGAACTGCCCGCCGCCGAAGCCCTGGCCCGCCTCACCTCCGCCTGACCGACCCGGCCGCAGCGGACGGCGGCCCGGCCCCGGGGAGACCCGGGCCCGCCGTCCGCTGCCGTCCGCCTCGCCATGCTCACAGCCAGGTGGCGAACTCCAGCAGCAGTTCGGCGTCCGCGGTCCGCCCCAGACGCAGGGCGCGGGTGCCCGACTCCACCGCACGGAACAGCGTCCACCCGCGCAGCCGCTCCACATCGACCTCCAGCGACTCCGCGAGCCGCTTCACCCGGCGCCGGGTCACCGCCGCCCCGGACGGCGCCGCGATCAGGTCCTCCACCCGGTCCCGCACCAGCCGCGCCAGATCGAAGGCCGGCTCACCCACCACCGGATCCGGGCCGACCGCCAGCCACGGCATCCGGTCCGCCGCCAGCACCTTGCTCTGCCGGAACGTGCCGTGCAGCAGCCGGGCGGCACCGGGCTCGGCGAGCAGTTCCTCGCGGGCGGCCAGTGCCGCGTCCACCAGGCGCCCGGCACCGCTCTCGTCCCCCTCGGCGGCCGCGGTCCGGCGCATCGCCGCCGCCTGCCGCCCGGTACGCGCGGCCACCGTCTCGAAGTCATGCCCGCCGGGCGGCTCCACCCACAGCCGGCGCAGCGTCCCCGCCGCCTCCAGCATCGACTTCGCCTCCGGCAGCGACCGTACGGACACATCGGGGCGCAGCTTCTCCAGCAGCAGTACGCCACCGGCATCGGGGCCGGAGCCAGCACCGCCGCCGCCCGCGTCGCCGCCGTCCAGCAGCCGGACCGCGCCGAAGCCGTCCCAGCAGGTCAGGGCGGCACGTTCGGCGGCCGGGCGGAAACGATTCGGCGCCAGCTTCAGCACCGCGGGCGACCCGTCGGCCCGCCGCACCAGCACCACCAGGCTGGACCGCCCACCCGGCGCGTGGACCCGCTCCACCACCAGATCCAGCTCGTCCACGACCCGGGGCAGCAGCTCGGGCAACCCCGCCAGCCACCGCCCGCCGCCCTCCCCGCCGCCCTCACGCCGCGCTTCGTCGAGTGCCCGGACGAGACGCCGCGGCGGTTCGAAAGCCATACCCGAGTAGTCCCCTTCCCAACGGCCCGGCAGTCCACCGGGCTCAACTGCCGCCTGCGGCACGGGTTTCAGGGTCGCGGTGGGGCGGCCACCGAGGCGTCGGGTGCGGTGCCCTGCCGCTCCGCCAGACCTGGGAAGGCTACGCTGCCGCCCCGCCACCGCACCGCCCGTACCGCGGCCGCCTGCAACGAGCGGGCCGCCTCCGCCCGCCGCCGTCCGGACGCGGCCCGCACCAGATCCGCGTAGGCCCCGGCGACCTTGTCCTCCAACTCCGCTGCCAGCCCGGCCGCGCCGCCCGCGTCGGACACCGCGAACGGCAGCACATAGCCCGCGGCGGCCGACACCGGGCTCGCCCCCAGATCGCGGCTGGCCCGGGCCAGCGCGTCACGGGCCGCACGGTGGCCGTCGTAGGCGGCACGCGCCTCGGCCCGCCGGTCCTCGCCGATCTTGCCGCCGACCACGCCGTACCCGTACACCGCGGCGTGCTCGGCGGCCAACGCGGCCTGTACGGCGGCCAGTTCGGACTTCTTGCGGTCCTTCGGCGCTTGGTCCACGGCAGTCGTCCTCGTCACCGGGCCTCCCCGGCTGATGAGCCCGCCGAGAGCAGGTAGGCGTGGCCCGCGCCGGCGGCGGCCACCGAGGCGAGCAGCCGTGCCAGTTCGGCGGGGGCGTCCGCCAGGGCGCTCGTACGACGGGCGATCAGCTTCCGCTCGGCCCCGGCCAGCATGGCCCGCGCGCCCTGCTCGTCCCGGGGCACCTCGGGCCGGTCCGCGGCGGTCGCGGAGGGGGAGCCGGACGGCGACGCGGAGGCGGTCGGTCCGGCGGCGCCGTGCCGGGCGCCGAGTACCGAGGCGTGCCGGGCGACCTCCGCGCGCAGCGGCGCCAGCAGCCCCCGCAGTCCCGGATGCACCTTGAGCACCGCGTCGTAACGCGCCAGCAGCGCCCGGCTGTCCGCGGCGGCGGCCGTACCGAGCCGCTCGGCCTGCGAGGCACGGGCCGCGGGCTCGGCGCCGCCGTCGGTGCAACCGGTCAGCAGCAGCGCACCCGAGCCCGCGGCCCCGGTGAGAACACTTCGTCTTCGCGGCCCGCTGGGGGCCCGCGTCGGCAGGGGGTACGGCACGGCACACGTCCTCGTGGGGGCCGGGGCGCGGGGGCGCACCGGAACTGGCTCGGCGGGAGAGGGGCGCCCCGGTTCATCCGTCGAACAGAAAGGCGTCAACCCAGCGGTCACCGTACCCGCGTCAGGTCGTGCGCTCCGTCAGCGGCTCGGCGGGTGCCGCCGCATGGCGGTCCGTCCGGCCCCCGCGCGGACCTGCCGGTGCACCCCCCCGGTGGACGGCAACACCCCTGCGGACCCGATACGCTTTGAAGCAGACACGCGACCTTCCGACAACAGCACACGCGGCCGAGGAGTCACCCGGATGAGCACCACCCAGAGCGAGAGGCTGCGAGAACTTCTGGAGCCACTCGTCGGCTCCAGGGAGCTGGACCTCGAAGAGATCACCGTGACCCCGGCCGGTAAGCGCCGTGTGCTCCGTGTCGTGGTCGACTCGGACGCGGGTGTGCTGCTCGACACCTGCGCCGAACTGAGCAGGGAGATCTCCGACAAGCTGGACGCCGCCGACGCCATGGGCGAGGCCGAGTACGTCCTGGAGGTCACCTCGCCCGGGGCGGACCGCCCCCTCACCGAGCACCGGCACTTCCGCCGCTCCGTCGGCCGGCTGGTGAAGTTCCAGTTGACGCCCGAGGGGAAGGAGCGGGCCGGTGCAGGGGAGCTGACCGCCCGTATCCAGACCGTGGACGAGGACGGGATGGACGTCGAGGTGCCCGGGGTGAAGGGCCGCAAGCCCACCGGGCGGCGGCTCGCCTTCGGTGAGGTCGCCAAGGCGCGTGTGGAGATCGAGTTCAACCGCAAGGACAAGGGCGCTCCGGGCGCCGGCGGCACCGAAGAAACCGAGGAGGCGTAGCCGTGGACATCGACATGAGTGCCCTGCGGGGCTTGGTCAGGGAGAAGGAGATCTCCTTCGACCTGCTGGTCGAGGCGATCGAGTCGGCCCTCCTCATCGCCTACCACCGCACCGAGGGAAGCCGCCGCGACGCCCGCGTCGAACTGGACCGGCAGAGCGGGCATGTGACGGTCTGGGCGAAGGAGCAGCCCGAGGACCTGGAGGAGGGGCAGTCGCCCCGCGAGTTCGACGACACCCCGTCCGGTTTCGGCCGGATCGCGGCGACCACCGCCAAGCAGGTCATCCTGCAGCGGCTGCGGGACGCCGAGGACGACGTCACGCTCGGCGAGTACGCGGGCCGGGAGGGCGACATCGTCACCGGTGTCGTGCAGCAGGGCCGCGACCCCAAGAACGTCCTGGTCGACATCGGCAAGCTGGAGGCCATCCTGCCGGTGCAGGAGCAGGTGCCCGGTGAGACGTACACGCACGGGATGCGGCTGCGGTCGTATGTGGTGCGGGTGGCGAAGGGGGTGCGCGGTCCGTCGGTGACGCTCTCGCGGACCCATCCCAATCTGGTGAAGAAGCTGTTCTCGCTGGAGGTCCCGGAGATCGCGGACGGTTCGGTCGAGATCGCCGCGATCGCCCGCGAGGCCGGCCACCGCACCAAGATCGCGGTGCGTTCGGTGCGGTCCGGCCTCAACGCCAAGGGCGCCTGCATCGGCCCGATGGGCGGCCGGGTGCGCAATGTGATGGGGGAGCTGGGCGGCGAGAAGATCGACATCGTCGACTGGTCGGACGACCCGGCGGAGATGGTGGGCAACGCGCTCTCCCCGGCCCGGGTCTCCAAGGTGGAGATCGTGGACCTGGGCGCCCGCTCGGCCCGCGTCACGGTCCCCGACTACCAACTCTCCCTGGCCATCGGCAAGGAGGGGCAGAACGCCCGTCTCGCCGCCCGGCTCACCGGCTGGCGGATCGATATCCGGCCGGACACCGAGCCCTCGGAGAAGCCCGCCGAGTAGGCCCGGGGCGGCGGCCCACCCACAAGATCAGGACAACGTCTGTTCGATTCCCGCCCGGTTCCGGGCGGGTCTCGCCGGAGGGGTAGACTTGAGCACGTCTGGCCGGACGCACGCCCGCGCACACCTTGTGCGCACCTGTGTGGGATGCCGGGAGCGGGCGGCCAAGAGCGATCTGCTACGGGTCGTGGTCGTGGAGGAAGGGGACGCGTGCGTCCCCGATCTTCGCGGTACGCTGCCCGGCCGGGGTGCCTATGTGCATCCCAGGATCGTCTGTCTCGACTTGGCGCAGCGCCGTCGGGCCTTCGCTCGGGCGCTGCGCGTCCGCGTGGGCCTCGACATCGAAGCGGTGCGCCGGGCGGTCGAGACGGCCGAAGCAGACGCAGCTCAGGCAAGACCGTAAGCAAGGCGGTACGGAACCCCGTCACCGCCCAGGTACCTCGCGAGTCGGAAGTAGGTCGAGATTGCGATGAGCACTCGATGAGTACGCGATGAGTACGCCCATGAAGTAGCGACGGTCCGGCGTAACCCGGACCTAAAAGGAGCGAAGTGGCTAAGGTCCGGGTATACGAACTCGCCAAGGAGTTCGGTGTGGAGAGCAAGGTCGTCATGGCCAAGCTCCAGGAACTCGGTGAATTCGTCCGTTCGGCGTCTTCGACGATCGAGGCGCCCGTGGTACGCAAACTGACCGATGCCTTCCAGCAGGGCAACGGCTCCGGCAGGTCCGGCAAGCCGTCCGCGCCCCGCAAGCAGGCACCCTCCCCCGCGGCAGGACGCCCCGCGCCTTCACCGGCGCCGGGTGGGGGGACCTCCGACGCCGGCAAGGCGGCAGGAGAACGTCCGGCCGGCCCCAAGCCCGCACCGCGTCCCGCGGCTGCGGAGAAGCCCGCGGCACCCGCCCCGGGTCCCCGTCCGACGCCGGGCCCCAGGCCCGGTCCCAAGCCGGCCCCCGCGGCGCCGGCCGCCCCGGAGTTCACCGCTCCGCCGTCGGCCCCCGCAGGTCCGAAGCCCGGTGCGCGCCCCGGCGCCCCGAAGCCGGGCGCCCGTCCGGCCGCGCCCGGTCAGGGTCAGGGCGGCCAGGGCGGTCAGGGCCGCGGTGACCGTCAGGCCCCGCGCCCCGGTGGTCAGGGCGCGCGTCCCGGCGCCCGTCCCGCCGGACCGCGTCCCGGCAACAACCCGTTCACGTCCGGCGGTTCCACCGGTATGGCGCGCCCGCAGGCGCCCCGTCCGGGTGGTGCCCCGCGTCCCGGCGGCGCCGGTGCCCCCGGCGGCCCGCGCCCGCAGGGTGCCGGTCAGGGCGGTCCCCGTCCCCAGGGCGGCGCGCGTCCGACCCCGGGTGGGATGCCCCGTCCGCAGGCGCCGCGTCCGGGCGGTGCCCCGGGTGGCGGTGGCGGCGGCAACCGCCCGAACCCGGGCATGATGCCGCAGCGTCCCGCGGCCGGTCCGCGTCCCGGTGGTGGCCCCGGTGGCCGCGGTCCGGGCGGTGCGGGTCGTCCCGGCGGTGGCGGTGGCGGCGGTCGTCCCGGTTTCGCCGGTCGTCCCGGTGGCGGCGGTGGCGGCGGCGGTCGTCCCGGTGGTGGCGGCGGCTTCGGCGGTCGTCCCGGCGGTGGCTTCGGTGGCGGCGGTGGCCGTCCCGGCTTCGGCGGACGTCCGGGCGGTCCCGGTGGCCGCGGTGGCACGCAGGGCGCCTTCGGTCGTCCCGGCGGCCCGGCCCGTCGCGGCCGCAAGTCGAAGCGGCAGCGGCGCCAGGAGTACGAGGCCATGCAGGCCCCGTCGGTCGGCGGTGTGATGCTGCCTCGCGGCAACGGCGAGACCATTCGCCTGTCGCGCGGTGCCTCGCTCACCGACTTCGCGGAGAAGATCAACGCCAACCCGGCGTCGCTCGTCGCGGTCATGATGAACCTCGGCGAGATGGTCACCGCGACCCAGTCCGTCTCCGACGAGACCCTTCACGTCCTCGCCGAGGAGATGAACTACACGGTCCAGGTCGTCTCCCCCGAGGAGGAGGACCGCGAGCTGCTGGAGTCCTTCGACCTGGAGTTCGGCGAGGACGAGGGCGGCGAGGAGCACCTGGTCGCACGCCCGCCGGTAGTGACGGTCATGGGTCACGTCGACCACGGCAAGACCCGGCTGCTGGACGCGATCCGCAAGACCAACGTCGTCGCGGGCGAGGCCGGCGGTATCACCCAGCACATCGGTGCCTACCAGGTCACGACCGAGGTCAACGACGAAGAGCGCCGCATCACCTTCATCGACACCCCGGGTCACGAGGCGTTCACCGCCATGCGTGCCCGCGGTGCCAAGTCGACCGACATCGCGATCCTCGTGGTGGCGGCCAACGACGGTGTGATGCCGCAGACCATCGAGGCGCTGAACCACGCCAAGGCGGCCGAGGTGCCGATCGTCGTCGCGGTCAACAAGATCGACGTCGAGGGCGCCGACCCGACCAAGGTGCGCGGCCAGCTCACCGAGTACGGGCTGGTGGCCGAGGAGTACGGCGGCGACACGATGTTCGTGGACATCTCCGCCCGGCAGGGGCTGCACATCGACAGCCTGCTGGAGGCCGTGGTCCTCACCGCCGACGCCTCGCTCGACCTGCGGGCCAACCCGGAGCAGGACGCGCAGGGCATCGCGATCGAGGCCCACCTGGACAAGGGCCGCGGTGCCACCGCGACCGTCCTGGTCCAGCGCGGCACCCTGAAGGTCGGCGAGACCATGGTCGTCGGCGACGCCTACGGCCGGGTCCGCGCCATGCTGGACGACCTGGGCAACACGGTCGACGAAGCCGGTCCTTCGATGCCGGTCCAGGTCCTGGGCCTGACCAACGTCCCGGGCGCCGGTGACAACTTCATCGTCGTGGACGAGGACCGTACGGCCCGTCAGATCGCCGAGAAGCGTGCCGCCCGCGAGCGGAACGCCGCGTTCGCCAAGCGCACCCGCCGGGTGTCCCTGGAGGACCTCGACAAGGTGCTCAAGGCCGGCGAGGTGCAGCAGCTCAACCTCATCATCAAGGGCGACGCGTCCGGTTCGGTCGAGGCCCTGGAGTCCTCGCTGCTCCAGCTCGACGTCGGCGAAGAGGTCGACATCCGCGTCCTGCACCGCGGTGTGGGTGCGGTCACCGAGTCGGACATCGACCTGGCCATGGGCTCCGACGCCATCGTCATCGGCTTCAATGTGCGCGCCGCCGGGCGTGCCACGCAGATGGCCGAGCGCGAGGGTGTGGACGTCCGGTACTACTCGGTCATCTACCAGGCGATCGAGGAGATCGAGGCGGCCCTCAAGGGGATGCTCAAGCCGGAGTACGAAGAGGTCGAGCTGGGCACGGCGGAGATCCGCGAGGTCTTCCGCTCGTCCAAGCTGGGCAACATCGCGGGTGTGCTCATCCGCTCCGGCGAGGTCAAGCGGAACACCAAGGCCCGTCTGCTCCGCGACGGCAAGGTCATCGCGGAGAACCTCAACATCGAGGGCCTGCGCCGCTTCAAGGACGATGTGACCGAGATCCGCGAAGGGTTCGAGGGCGGTATCAACCTCGGCAACTTCAACGACATCAAGGTCGACGACGTCATCGCGACGTACGAGATGCGCGAGAAGCCGCGCGTCTGACGTGCGGCGCCGGGTGCCCCGGGCGCCCGGAGGCAACCGGTCCGGGGCCGGTCGGCGGGAGAGGGAATTCCCGTCGATCGGCCCCGGCCGTCGCGTGTACGGTGTGGATGTTCCGCCCGCTGAGGGCGGGACCCTCTACCCCGTACCGGCGGGACATCCGGACACACATGTACGTGGGGACTCTCTCCTTCGACCTGCTCCTGGGTGACGTACGGTCACTGAAGGAGAAACGCTCCGTGGTCCGCCCGATCGTCGCCGAGTTGCAGCGGCGGTTCGCGGTGAGCGCGGCCGAGGTCGATCACATGGATCTGCACCGCAGAGCCGGCATCGGGCTCGCGGTGGTGGCCGGCGACGCCGGGCACGTCACAGATGTACTGGACCGGTGCGAGCGGCTCGTCGCCGGCCGCCCAGAGGTGGAACTGCTGTCCGTACGGCGGAAGTTCCACGGCGACGACGACTGACGGCGGTCGACGGCACGGTAGGTGGCGTTCGGCCGGCAAGACCCAGAAGGAGACCTGACCAGTGGCCGACAACGCGCGGGCGAAGAGGCTGGCGGACCTCATCCGGGAAGTGGTGGCCCAGAAGCTGCAGCGCGGGATCAAGGACCCGCGGCTCGGCTCGCACGTGACCATCACCGACACCCGGGTCACCGGAGACCTCCGGGAGGCGACCGTCTTCTACACCGTCTACGGCGACGAGGAGGAGCGGAAGGCCGCGGCCGCCGGACTGGAGAGCGCCAAGGGCGTCCTCCGCTCCGAGGTGGGCCGGGCCGCGGGCGTCAAGTTCACCCCCACCCTCGCCTTCGTACCGGACGCCCTGCCGGACACCGCGCGCACCATCGAGGATCTGCTCGACAAGGCGCGTGCCTCGGACGCGAAGGTCCGCGAGGCCTCCGCCGGCGCCCCCTACGCGGGGGAGTCCGACCCGTACCGCAAGCCGGGCGAAGAGGACGAGGCGGCGGACGAGGCCGCCGACGGCGAGAAGGACGGCGACGCCGGCACATGACCGAGCAGCACACCCCCACGCCCGACGGCCTGGTCATCGTGGACAAGCCGTCGGGCTTCACCTCGCACGACGTGGTGGCCAAGATGCGCGGCATCGCCCGCACCCGCCGCGTCGGCCACGCCGGCACCCTGGACCCGATGGCCACCGGCGTCCTGGTCCTCGGCGTGCAGCGCGCCACCAAACTCCTCGGCCATCTCGCCCTGACCGAGAAGGAGTACCTGGGCACGATCCGCCTCGGCCAGAGCACCGTCACCGATGACGCCGAGGGCGACATCACCGCCAGCGCCGACGCCTCCGGGGTGACCCGGCAGGCCGTGGACGAGGGGATAGCCGCCCTCTCCGGCGACATCATGCAGGTGCCGTCGAAGGTCAGCGCCGTCAAGATCGACGGCAAGCGGTCCTACCAACGGGCCCGGGAGGGCGAGGAGTTCGAGATTCCGGCCCGCCCGGTCACGGTCTCCTCGTTCACCGTGTACGACGTGCGGGAAGCAGCCGCCGAGGACGGCACCCCGGTATTCGACCTGGTCGTCTCCGTGGTCTGCTCCTCCGGTACCTACATCCGGGCGCTCGCCCGGGACCTGGGGGCCTCGCTCGGGGTCGGCGGCCATCTCACCGCGCTGCGCCGCACCCGTGTCGGCCCCTACAAGCTGGACTCCGCCCGCACCCTGGACCAGCTCCAGCAGGAGCTGTCGGTGCTGCCCCTCGCGGAGGCCGCCGCGGCCGCATTCCCCCGCTGGGACGTCGACGGGCGCCGCGCCAAACTCCTCACCAACGGGGTGCGGTTGGAGATGCCCGAGGAGTACGCGGGCAGCGGTCCGGTCGCCGTCTTCGGTCCGGAGGGCGCCTTCCTCGCGCTGGTCGAGGAGCAGAAGGGCAGGGCGAAGAGCCTCACCGTCTTCGCGGGGTGAACGCGCCCCGGGCGGGCGGTGGTTGAGGCGGATTCACTCCATCGAGCGGGCGCTCGGAGTGAACTCACGGGGCGCGGGGGCGTGTTGGCCCGTCGTGGTGTCCCGCTGATCATCCGCCGCCGTACGGTTGCCCGGGGAACACGCACGGCGGGGAGGTCTGGCCATGGCGCCACGGGGCGGGGCAGCGGTGGCGGATGAGGCCGAGGACCCCACCCTGGTACGGATCAGCGACCCGGCCGGCCGCCCCCTCGGCACCGGCTTCGCGGCCGACCACCACGGCACGGTGATCACCGCCCATACGGTCGTCGACGGCCGGGACCGCCTGGTACTGCACGCCCCCGGCGACCTCACCCGCGTCCTCACCGGCGCGGACATCACCCCGCTGCCCGCCCAGGGGCTGGCCCTGCTGCGCACTGAGGGCCTCGGGCTGCGGCCGCTTCCCGTCACCGTCCGCGCTCGGCCGGCCGTCGGCGGCTATGTCCGTCTCGCGGCGGGCGGTTGGCGGGAGGCCCGCGTCCTCGGTACCGGTGAGCCACCGGCGGAGGGCGGCACCGAGGCGGTTCCGGGCGGGGTGCGGGTGGCGATCGGTACCGACGGCAGTGACGCCCTGCGCCGCGGCGGCCACACCGGTGGGCCGGTCTGCGACGCGGCCACCGGCGCCGTCCTCGCCGTCCTCGCCGGGGGCGCCGCCGCCCATCCCGCGCACACCGCCGGTGGGCACGCCCATCCGCTGCGCTCCGCGGCCGCCGCCGACCCGGACGGTCCGCTCGCCGCGCTCCTCGCCCGGAACGCCGCCACTGTGCCCGGCACCGGAGCCGACCTCAACCTCGCCGCCGTGCTCCAGCTCACCGCCGTCTCGGTCGGTTCCGGTGCGCCGCGGCCAGGGCCGGAGTATGTCGAACGCCCTGAGGTGGCCGCCGAGTTCACCACTTTCACCGAGTCGGGGGCGGCGGTGCTCGCCCTGGTCGGGGAGCCCGGTACCGGCCGTACCACGGAGCTGGCCGCGCTGGCCGCACGGCGTGCCCATGGTGCCGCGCCCGCCCCCACCCTCTGGCTGCGCGGCGCCGATCTGCACGCCGAGGACCCCTCCCTCGGTACCGCCGCCACCCGCGCCCTGGCCCGCGCCGCCCGAATCGTCAGCGCCTCCGGGGAGGGGGTGAGCGATGCTGAACCTCCTGGGGACGAGGGGGAGTTGGGGGAAGAGGGGCCGACGGCGGAGGAGGTCGCCCGGGCGGCGCGGGACGGTGGGCGGCCGTTGCTGATCCTGCTCGACGCCCCGGAGGAGATGCCGCCCGGTCTCGCCCACCGGCTGCCCGACTGGACCAGCGCCACGGCCCGCTGGCTGCGCACCCATGGCGTCCGCCTCGTCCTCACCTGCCGCAGCGAACACTGGCACCAGACCGGCCCCCACCTCCCGCCCGACCTCCTCCACGGCTCACTCGGGGCCAACGGCCTTGACCAGAACGGGAGTTGCAGATGCGGGGACGGGGACGGTGCCAACGGCGGTTCGTCGTACGGAGGTTGCGGGGGTGAGGGAGAGGGGTGTGCGGCTGGGGCCAACTGCCGGTGCGGGCAAGGGGATTGTGCCCACCGGGAGCACCGGAGTGAGGTGCCGTGGGCGGTGGGGGACGGGCCGCCGTGTGTGCCGCTGGGGGATCTCTCCGCCGAGCAGGCAGAGCGGGCCCGCGCGGCCCATGGCATCCCGGCCGGAGTCCTCGCCCCGGCCGATGCCCGCCACCCCCTGGCCCTGCGGCTCCTCGCCGAGGTACGAGCCGCCTGCCCCGAGGCCGTGCACACCGGGCGCCCCACCAGGGAGCAGCTCTTCGAAGCCCATCTGGCCCTCCAGTGCCTGCGGATCGCCGCCCGCCTCCCCACCGCGGAACGCCTCGGCCCCCCGGCGGTGCGGCGGCTCGCGGTACGCGCGGCGGGGCGGGTGCACCAGGCGGCGCGGCGCTGTCTCGGCCCGGGGCAGGGCGAGTTGGGCCGGGCCGACTTCGAGGAGGTCTTCCCCTGGCGCACCGGCTGGGCCTCCGCGGTCCTGGCCGAAGGGGTGCTGGTACCGGCGGGCAACGGCTACCGCTTCGCACACGAGGAGCCCGCGGACTGGCTCCAGGGCGCCCACCTCGACCTCGAACCCGCCCTGGACGCCCTGGTCCACCAGCGGGCCGCGGACCCCGCCCAGCCCCCGGTGCCGCGCCACCGTATCGGCCCCGTCGTCCAGTCCCTGCTGCTCCTCGCCCGGCAGCAGGGCAGTGGGCAACTCGCCCGCAAGCTGGAGGAGTTGACGCGGGCCGCGGAGACCCTGGCCGACGCGGAGGGCCGCGGTGACGGGGACGCGGACGCCGGGGAAGGGGCCTGGTGGGCGGTGCGGCTGGTGGCCGGAGTGCTGGTGAAGGTGCCGGACGCGGGCCCGTATCTGGAGGTGCTGCGGTCGCTGGCCGGGCGGGTGGTGGCCCGGTGTGCGGCGGGGCGGCCGGTGCCCGCGGTGCTGGGGCCGGGCTTCTGGGCCGCGCTCGCGGTGGACGAGCAGGACCGGCTCGAACTGATGCGGACGCTCGTCGTCACGGACGGCCCACGGGTGGACGGGCCCCGCCATCTGGACGCGGTGGCCGGGCTGCTCACCGCTGACCCGGTACGGGTGCAGGCGCGGCTCACCGGCTGGTTCACCGACTCCCGGCCGCTGCCCGCGACACCGGGCGCGACGGTGGCCGCCGCCGCCCAGGCCCTGCTGCACACCCATCGGCGGCGCGCCCCCGACGCCCTCACCGAGACCCTGCTCGGCTGCCCCCATCCGCGGGCGGAGGAACTGCTCGCGGTGCTCGCCGAGGAGGAGCCGTCCGCGATGTGCCGGGCGGTGGACCGCTGGGCGCGGGACGAGCGCCCGGACCGGCATATCGCCGCCGCGGTCCACGCCCTCGCCGTCGCCCCGCACGCCACGGCCCGAGCCGACCGGCTGCTGCTACGGCACACCGCGCTGACCCTGCTGGGCCGCAGCCAGGACGACGCGCTGCGCGGGGCGGTCCTCGGACTGCTGGTGCGGGACCCGGACACCCGGGCCCGCTATCTGCCCCAAGCTCTGCGCCAACTCACCTCTCCGGACGGCTACTTGCCCGCGGACGCGGTGAGCGCGGCGCTCACCGGGCACCCCGGGCAGACCCTCGCCGCGCTGCGCATCCGGCTGTCCCGGCGCGGCGGAGTCCGTACCCTGCTGCGGGCGCTGGCCGACGCCGATCCCGCGCCGCCCGCCCGGCCGATGGGGCGGCTGCTGCTGGACCTCCAGCGGCTGCGGCCCGAGGACGGCGCCCGGCACGCCGCGCTCTATGTGGACCGGCGCCTCACCCACGGCCCGGCGGCCCGCCGGGACCTGCCGCCCCTGGTGACCCGGCTGCTGGCGGAGGGCCCCGTCCCGCTGCGCGCCGCACTCGCCGTGGTACTCGCCGGACCCGGCCCGGACGGGACACGGCAGCCGGTACGGGCGGAACTGCTGGAGCAACTGCTGGCACAGGAGGAGGCCAGGACCCGGGACAGCGGCGACGCGGAACGCGACCCGAGGGATCCGGAGGTGCTGGCCGCGGTCCTGCGCTCGGCGGTGGACCCGGCAGCGGTGACGGCAGCGGTCACGGCGGCCGAACCCATGGACACCGCCGGACTCCGCGACCCCGTGCAGACCGCGCACCCCGCCGACCGTATGCGCGGGCTGGTGCGCCGGACGGGGCTGCTGCTGGTGGCGGGGGCGCAGGGGGCGGCCTGTTTCGACCGGTGCCTGGTGGAGCGGGCCCGTGCCGTGCCCGGCTTCGCCGTACTGCTGGGGCGGTGGCTGGCGGAGCGGCCGCAGGAGTGGGACACGCTGGTGGGGCCGAGCGCCCGCCGTCTGATCGGCGACCTGGCGCGGGAGCCGGCCCCTGGTCCCGAGGCCCGGACGGGTCCCGGGACCGGGGCCGGCACCCCGTCCGCGGCCGCTGCCGGAGGACGGAGTGGAGCGGGTCACAGCGGGGCACCGATGCGGGGCAGCCGTTGACGGCATGGCACCCTTAGACCTGCGGATCGTGCGTGTCCGGAGGCGGGCACCGGGATCCGGCAGGGACGGGTCAGGCGATCCGGCCGAGAGCTGCCATCAACGGCACGGTTCGACAAGGAGCGGTTCACAGTGCAGTGCTGGCGTGGCTTGGAGGACATCCCCGAGGACTGGGGGCGCAGCGTCGTCACCATCGGCTCCTACGACGGAGTCCACCGCGGACACCAGCTCATCATCGGCCTCGCCGTGGAGCGGGCACGGGAGCTGGGGGTGCCGTCCGTCGTCGTCACCTTCGACCCGCACCCCAGCGAGGTGGTGCGCCCCGGCAGCCATCCGCCGCTGCTCGCCCCGCACCACCGGCGGGCCGCCCTGATGGCGGAGCTGGGCGTGGACGCGCTGCTGATCCTCCCGTTCACCAGCGAGTTCTCCAAGCTGTCGCCCGCCGACTTCGTGGTGAAGGTCCTCGTGGACAAGCTCCATGCGCGGACCGTGGTGGAGGGCCCCAACTTCCGCTTCGGCCACAAGGCCGCCGGCGATGTCGACTTCCTGACCGAGCTGGGCCGCACCTACGACTACCGCGTCGAGGTGGTCGACCTCTACGTCAGCGGTGAGGCGGGCGGCGGTGAGGCCTTCTCGTCCACCCTGGCGCGGCGGCTGATCGCGGAGGGCGAGGTGGCGGGCGCCGCGGAGATCCTGGGCCGGCCGCACCAGGTCGAGGGCATCGTGGTGCGCGGCGCCCAGCGCGGCCGCGAACTCGGCTATCCCACGGCCAACATGGAGACCCTGCCGCACAGCGCGATCCCCGCCGACGGGGTCTACGCGGGCTGGCTGCACGCGGACGGCGAGGTGATGCCCGCGGCGATCTCCGTCGGCACCAACCCGCAGTTCGACGGCGTGGACCGGACGGTCGAGGCCTATGCGATCGACCGGGTGGGGCTGGAGCTGTACGGGCAGCAGGTGGCGGTGGACTTCCTGGCGTTCGTCCGCGGCCAGGCCAAGTTCGAGTCGCTGGAACAACTGCTGGAAGCCATGGCGGGCGATGTGAAGCGCTGCCGCGAACTGATCGCGGAGCACGACGCCGCACAGGCCTGAAGCCGCGGCGGCGGGAGCAGAGCTGAGGGGGAGGGGCCCGGCCGGGCACCT
>NZ_JBHVRR010000029.1:0-84414 GCF_042885635.1 Streptomyces sp. NPDC058045
GGCGGTGCGGGTGGGTGATGCTCATGCGCCGCTGTCTGCGGATCAGGCATGGGCCGACTCCTCTCCGTAGCGAAACCACTACCAAGGCGATTCAGGCTGACCTATAGTCGAAACGTCATCAACTTGCGTTTTTTGACCGGGGAGTTGGTCGTCCAGATGGTGAACCGCAAAGAGCTGGACCCCGAGGAGTCACCCAGCGCGCGCTTCGGGCAGTGGCTACGTGCGATGCGTGACGAGCGCGGCTGGACACAGGACGATCTGGCGGAGCGCATCGGGTGCTCAGGAACGCACATTTCCGCCGTGGAAACTGGTCGCCGCCCTCCAACTCGCCGTTTCGCGGCAGATGTTGACAGGGCTTTCGGCACCGGAGACAGGTTCGAACGGCAGAGCCAAGCCGTACGCCACACCTCGCTCATCGAGGGATTCCCGCAGTACGTCGATCAGGAGGCGCGGGCCGCAGAGATCAGGCTGTTCGAGGTGGGCGTCGTCCCTGGTCTGCTCCAGACGCCGGAGTACACGGCAGCCATCGAAGAGGGCAACGTGAAGCGGGGCACACTCACTCAGGAGCAGGCCGACGAGCGAGTCGAGACGATGGTGAAGAGGCAAGCCACCCTTGCTCGACCGTCGTCGCCCCTGATCTTCGCGGTACTTGACGAAGGGTGCATCCGTCGGTCAGTGGGAACTTCCGCTGTCATGAGTGCCCAGTTCGAGCACTTGCTTGAGTTTGCCGAGCGGTCGAACACCGTGTTGCAGGTCGCACCGTTCTCCATGGGAGCGCGCCGTCCGTTCAACGTGCCCGTCACCATCCTGACGACGCCACACCGCTCGCTCATGTCCTACGCGGAATCCGCCCATCGGGGCCAGTTCGAACGGGAAAGTACGTTTGTACTGCCGTTGTTGGCGGCCTACCATCAGCTACAGGCCGAAGCACTCTCCCAGACGGAGTCCGTGGCCATGATCGAGCAGGTACGAAAGGGCACCCCGTGACGACCGAATCCCCTCGCTGGTTTACGTCCTCCTACAGCGGCAACGGCGGCCAGTGCGTCGAGGTCGCCACCAACCTCGTCGCCTCGCGCGGCGTGGTCCCCGTGCGTGACTCCAAGAACCCCGGTGGCCCGGCCCTGGGCGTCCATGTTGACGCGTTCTCGTCCTTCGTCGCGGGCGTCAAGGACGGCGAGCTGGGTACCGTCTGACCGACCGAGCAATCCAACGACCCTGCCGCGCCCCTGAGTTGGGGGCGTGGCGGGGTCGACGGCTTTGGAAGGGCACCCGATGACGTTGAACCTCGCAAGGACAGCCGCAGACCCGGGCGACCAGGACGGCAACACCGACTTCGAGGACGGCGACGGCGAGGGCGGCAACCCCAGCCCCGGCCACTGGGCGCCGCTGATGCCGTCGGCTCCCGTCGTAAGGTGACGGGGGTCGGCGGTTCTACGTGAGGAGCGACATGGCGCAGGAGCTGAGCCGGGCGGGGCGGGTCACGGTTTGGCCGCTGTTGCACGATTGGTCCTCGGGTGCACGGTGCGTCATGGCGTACGCCACGGCGGGGCACTTCGGGGATATGGCTGTTCTCGGGGTCGTCCCGGTGGAGGGGAACGTGTTCGAGCCCGGTGACCTGTTCGCCATGGCTGGCCGGCACGAGCCGGGGAGGCTTTACACGGGCATGAACTCGGACGAACAGCGGGCGTGCTGGCTCGCCTGCGTCGGCTTCTCGGCTCGTCTCATGGGGGCGCCGGGAGGCTTCGACATGGAAGCAGAGTGGGCCGTCGACATGGCCCGGACAGTGACGCTGTCGAAGGGCGCCATGTACGGCCACGCGAAGGTCATGGCGGGCCGCATTCGACTGATTGACGGCGACCTGGAGGCTCGGGCCCGCGCACTTATCCCGGCCCCGCAGGTGGCCGCCTAGGCCGTGTCCGAAAGTCCCAACCCCCAGCCTCCGGCCGGGGGTTGGGACTTTCGGACACGGTCCAAGCGCATCACCGGCTTCGTACGCAAGCACAAGCACTAGGAGCGACCATGCCGGAGCGCACGACGGCCAGCCGAGGCGGGGCCGAAGTTCCCGACACCATCCCCGCCGTACGCGAGGCGCTGCCCGAAGACCGCCGCGACCAGTTCGACTACGAGATCAACACCGCGACGGTCCTCAACATCCACGCCACGCTTCGGAAATGGATGCTTGAGGCCACACCCGAGGCCGACGCCGACCACATCACCGCCGAGCTCACGGCTGCGGAACAACGTGCCATCGACCAGCTTCCGAAGTGGGAGTTCACTCTCATCCTCGACCGCACGCTCACAGAAGAAGACGTCGAGCCCTTCGCGCAGCTCGGTGAAGACCTGGGCGACTACGCCAACGGCTCCCTGGGCATCACCTTCGGTGGCATCACCCCATCCGAATCGCACTGCTTCACCCCTGGCGTCTCCCTCTTCGACGCGGCATCACGGGCCTCTGCCGCCATCCACCGGCACACCGGGGCACGCACCGTCCGTATCGAGGTGGACGAGGAACACCGCGGCGACCTCGACGGAATCGCCCGCGTCGCGTGACCATGGCCCGCCCCCACGTCCCCGTCACCCGCCACCCGTCCAGGGTTTCAGGCTCGCGGGACACTCGGGAGACGGCCGAATTCCTCGGGCTCGCAGGTGAGTTGTCGACGCGCCCGTCTCCATCCTGACGATCCAGATCGCTTGCTGATGTTCGCGTCGATCAAGGCTCACGCTTGACCTTCGAGGACAGGAAGAACAGGGCTGCCCCCGCCATGATGAGGCCCCCGGCCAGTTCCTTGTAGCCCTGGAGGTAGGCGATCGGGATGGCGATGGCGCAGGTCGCGCCCAGGAGGTCGAGGATGCCGCCGACGATTCGGCCGAGTCTGCCCGTCGGCCCGGGGGCGTGGCCGCTCGGCGGGTTGACCCAGTGGGGGAAGGGGCCCGGTCTGGGGTGCCAGCCCTCGTCCTGGAGTCGTAGGAAATCGGGGTGGTGGCGGGCGTAGCCCAGGCGGTGCGGGGCCAGGCGGTGCCAGGGTGGCGCGGCGTATCGGAGGGCGAGCCAGGCGAGTGCCGGCAGGCAGGCGACGGCTGCCCAGATCGCGGCGGCGGTCCGGCCCGCGGCTGAGGTCGGGAGGATGCCGAGGAGGTGGTCGAGGCCGCCGCCGGCGGCGTAGGCGATCGGTGCGGCCGCGGCGAGTACCGCCGCGGCCCGCTCGATTCGGTGCCCGGTGTGGCAGCGGGCGCAGCGCGGCACCCGTACGACTCTCCGCTGCCAGGTGGTGCGCAGGACAACGACCCATGGAGTCAGGGAAGTTGAGGCGTTTTGGTGCAGCCCCAGGACTCGGTCGTGCCACACCGCCGGTGCGGCATTCCCGCAGAACCAGCACTCCCGCGCCGCGAGTTCCCCCACCACCGGTCCTTCCCTCGGCCGCGCCCACCGTGCCCCCGGCCCCCGGGTGCCGTCAACCCGCCCCGGGGGTGGGGCAGTTGGTCAGAGGCCCGCCTTGCCCGGGTTCATGATGCCGGACGGGTCGAGGGACTTCTGGAGGGTGCGGAGGAGGTCGAGGCCGGAGCCGAGGGCTTCGCGCATCCAGGGGGCGCGCTCCAGGCCCACGCCGTGGTGGTGGCCGATGATGGCGCCGGCGCGCAGGCTCTCCTCGATGACGGCCTTCCACACCGCGTCGTACGCCTTCAGGGCCTCCTCGTCGGAGTCGAAGTCGCCGCGGACGATGGCGTAGAGGGCGGCGCCCTGGTCGTAGACATGGCTGACGTGGGCCATGAACTCCCGCATATGGGGGGCCGCGGCCTTCTTGAGGCGCTCGTAGAGGGCGGGCAGTTCCGACCAGTCGGCGGTGACCTCGATGGCCTCGGCGACGCCGCCCTTGCGGCTGACGGCGTCGGTCGACCAGGAGTAGTCGAAGCGCCGCTGCTCCCAGTTCACGCCCGGCTCCGGGCCGAGCACCTCGCCGCCCTGCTCCGCCACATGCCCGAGGACGATCTTCTCCTGGGCGGCGACCAGTGCGGGCGCGCCGTCGAAGGCGAGGATGAGCAGCCAGCCCGGGGTGCCGGCGAACTTGGTGTGCTTGGCGGACGCCTCGACGGGGTCGTAGATCCGTACGACGGCCGGGCGGACGCCGTCGATCAGGGAGTGGCGCACGGTCTCCAGGGCCTGCTCGAAGGTGTCGTAGCGCACCGAGTTGAAGAGGCGGGCCTGCGGCTGGGGGACCAGTTTGAGGGTGACATGGGTGATCACGCCGAACATGCCCTCGGAGCCGATGAACAACTGCTTGAGGTCGGGCCCGAGCGAGGCGCGCGGCAGTGAACGGGTCTGCACCACATCGCCGTTGGGCAGCACCACCTCGATGTCACCGGTGCGGTCCTCGACGTTCCCGTACAGCGAGGAGAAGGTGCCCGAGCCGCGCATCGTGATGCAGCCGCCGACGGAGGCGAGGTAGTACGACTGCGGGTAGTGCCCGATGGTGAGGCCCGAGCTCCTGATGGCCTCGTCGAGTTCCGACAGGCGGATACCGGCGCCGACCGTGACCGTCCGGTTGACGACGTCGACCTCGCCGATGCTGTTGAAGCGCGTCATGTCGAGCACCACACCGCCGCGTACCGGGATGCCGGCGCCCACCGTGCCCGAGCCGAGGCCGCGCGGCGTCACCGGGACACCGTGCCTGGTCGCCCAGCGCATCACCCGGGACACCTGCTCGGTGTCGGCGGGGCGGACGACGAGTGCGGCGGACGCGAGCGGGGCGTCGTTCGCCTCGGCCTTCTTGCTGCGGACCGAGGCGTCCGCGGACATGGCGCGGAGCTCCGCGGGGGCCGAGATGAGGATGGACCCGCCGACAGCGGCGCGCAGTTCATCCAGCGCCTCCTGCGGGATGGTCGCGATGGCACCGGTCGTCATTGCTGCTCCTTGCATCCGTCGTGGCTTGCTCTTGCATCCGTCGTGGCTCGCTCGGGGCGGGCGACTGACGCGCCGGCCGCTGGAACCAGGTCGCCACCAGCCCGCACCGCCCGTCAAAAGCATTGACACCCGACGTCAATCCGGATGCCGGAACGAATCGCCGTTGACACGGCACGGCAATGTCCTTGCATCCCGGCCGCACGCTCCGATCATGGCGAGAACCGGCAGTGCGACTGTGCGGCTCGATCCCGCGACGCGGTGGAGGCGAAAGGTGGAGGACAACATGGGCACACCACACGTCCTGGTGCTCGACGAGGGCACCACGAGCACCAAGGCCGCACTCTTCGACGACCGGTCCCGGGTCGTCGCCAGCAGTGCGCTCCCCCTCACCATCACCACCCACCCCGACGGCCGCGTGGAGCAGGACGCCACGGAGCTGTGGGAGGCGTCCCGTTCCGTGATCGGCGATGTGGTCGCCGCCGCCGAGGAGGGCGGGCTGGAGATCGCCGCCCTGGCGATCGCGGTCCAGCGCACCACCACCGTGCTGTGGGACGCGGAGACGGGGCGGCCCGTCGCCCCCGTCGTCAACTGGCAGGACACCCGCGCCGCCGCCCGCGTCACCGAACTCTCCGCCGAGTGGGCCGCGCCGGCCAAGACCGCCACCGGCCTGGTCCTCGGCCCCGCACACGTCGGCCTCCACCTCGACGCGCTGCTCGCCGGGGACACCGCCCTGCGGGAACTCGCCGACCAGGGACGCCTGCGGGCCGGCACCCCGGAGACCTGGATCATCTGGAACCTGACCGGCGGCACCGACGGCGGCGTCTACGCGACCTCCACCTCCTGCGCCGGCTCCACCGGCCTCCTGGACATCCGCACCGACACCTGGTGGCCGGAACTCCTGGACGAGCTCGGCGTCCCCGGCACCGCACTCCCGCAGGTCCTCCCCGAGGACGCCGACTACGGCACCACCCGCGAAGCCCTGGTCGGCGCCGGCATCCCGATCACCGGCGTCCTCGGCGACCAGCAGGCCGCGCTGTACGGGCACGGCGCGTTCGAGGCCGGCGCGGTGAAGTGCACCCACGGCACCGGCAGCTTCATCAACTTCCATGTCGGGCCCGACGCCGTCGACGCCGGGGACGGCCTGGACTGCCGCGTCGCCTGGACCACCGCGGGCTCCCGCGCGTACATGCTCGAAGGCGGCTCCTTCGTGACCGGCAGCGGCGTCGACTGGATGGTGGAACAGCTCGGCGTCCTGCCCACCGCCGACCGGATCGACGCGGTCTACGCCGAGGGCAGGGCGGACTCCGGCCTCATCAGCGTCCCGGCCCTCGCGGGTTTCGCGGCGCCCTACTGGGACTCCACCGCCCGCGGCATGATGATCGGCTTCAACCGGGGCACGACCGCCGCCGACGTGGTGCGCGCCACCGTCGACGGCACCGCGCACACCGTGGTCGACATCATTGAGACGATGGCCCGCAACGCCGGCACCACCCCGACCGTCGTCCTCGTCGACGGCGGCCTCAGCCGCTCCGACGCGCTCCTCCAGTCGCAGGCCGACCTGCTCCAGATCCCCGTCGTACGGGCCGCGCACCCCGAGTACATCACCGCCCGCGGGGCCGCCTGGTGCGCGGGGATCGCCCGCGGGGTGTGGGCCGACGAGGCGGCGGCGACCGCCACCAGGTCCGAGGGGCGGGAGTTCACCCCCCGGATGAGCCCGGAGGAACGCACCGTCCGCCGCCGGGCCTGGCAGGACGCGGTCTCCCGGGCCCTCGGCTGGCAGCGCGCGGAACTGCCGTCGATACCGGCACAGGGCACGAGGAGCTGACGGGAGGCGGGGGGCCTGGCCCTCACCGGCTCAGGCCCCCGTCCCCGGCCACGGCCGCGCGCTCAGGCCCTCGGTTCGCCGCCGATCGCCGCGGAGAACTCCTTGGCCGCCGGCTTCAGCGCCTGGAGCAGTTCCGCCCGCCGCGCCTCGCCCATCACGGCGTTCTTGGTGGACACCGTCAGCGCCCCGACGGCACGCCCGCCGACGCCCACCACCGGCACCGCGACACAGGTGATCCCCAGGGCGTACTCCTGCCGGTCCTCCGCGAAGCCCTGCTCGCGCACCCGCAGGCACTCCCGCTCCAGCTCGCCCACATCCGTGATGGTGTGCTCCGTGAACCGCTCCAGGGGCCGCACCCGGTACGCCTCCAGCGCCGACCGGTTGTACGCGATGAACACCTTGCCGCTGGCGCTCGCATGGAGCGGACGCCGTGAACCGGGCACGATCGGCGGGGACTTCTGCGAGACCGGGGAACTCCGGCTCGCCGTCGCCACCGTGACCGCGGTGCCCTGATCGCACACCGTCACATGGACCGGCTCATGGGAACTCTCCGCCAGTTCCTCGCAGAACATCCGCGCACGGCGCAGGAACTCCCGCTGGTCTGAGGTGTTCTGCGCCATTCCCGCGATCACCGGGCCCAGCCGGTAGCGGCTGCGCTCACCCGCCTCGGTCACCATCCCCAGCGCCTTGAGCGAGGCCAGATGCCGGTAGGTGGTGCGCTGGTTGAGGCCGGTGCGCACCTGCACCTCCGCGACGTTCGCCCCGGCGGGACCCGCCTCGCCCACGGCTTGCAGCACACAGAAGGCACCCTGTAGCACCGCGGGGACCTTCATCTGGTCGGTCACGATCACTCCCTGATCGAGCTGGAATCGAATCCACGGTTCGGACGGTCGGATCGGCTTTCATCACACCACGGCGGGGGAGCGGGCGGGACATCCGTTGACATCCGGTGTCAACCCGTTGGACGTCCAGGAGGCGCCGCCGCAGGATGCCGGGTAAGCCAGAAAACCCCGCCGGCCGCGCCCCGGCCGGCACCCCGCACCACACGAGGTGGCCGCCAGGATGTCCCGTGCTCTGCGCAGAACCGTCGCGAACCAGACCGCGCCCGTCGCCTTCGACCGCGAGACGGCACTCGCCTCGATGCGCCGGACGCCCCTGGACGTCCTGGTGGTCGGCGGCGGCATCACCGGGGTGAGCGTCGCACTCGACGCCGTCACCCGCGGGCTGAGCGCCGGTCTGGTGGAGCGCACCGACTTCGCCGCGGGCACCTCCTCCGCCTCCTCCAAGATGATCCACGGCGGGCTGCGCTACATCGAGCAGAAGGAGATCCGCCTCGTCTACCACTCGCTGCTGGAACGCCAGCGCATGTACGAGCGCGCCCCGCACCTGGTCAGCCGCCTCCCGTTCCTCTTCCCGATCTACCGCACCGACGGCGTCTTCAGCCCCGCCCTCGCCCGCACCCTCCGCGCCGGGCTCGTCGCCTACGACGCGCTGGGCGGCTGGCGGATCGGCCGCCGCCACCGCCGTATCTCCCGCGAGCAGGTCCTCGGCCAGTGCCCCACCCTCAAGCCGGACGGCCTCCTCGGCGGCCTGCTGTACTTCGACTGCCGGACCGACGACGCCCGGCTCACCCTCGCCGTCGCCCGCACCGCCGCCCTGCTCGGCGCCCGGATCGCCAACCGCGCCGAAGTCGTCGCCCTCAGCACCTCCGGCGGCCTGCACACCGCCACCGTCCGCACCACGGCCGCCGACGGCACGACCGAGGACATCCCGGTCCGCGCCAGGGCCGTGGTGAACGCCGGAGGGGTGTGGAGCGACGCGGTCAGCGCGCTCGCCGACACCGGGCACCGCCACCAGATCCGCCCCGCCAAGGGCGTGCACGTCGTCGTCCCCTGGGAGAAGGTGCGCAGCCAGTCCACCCTCACCTTCCCCATGCTCGGCGGCGCCCGCGGCAAGGGCGGCAAGGGCTTCGTGGTGCGCTGGGGCGACCACTGCTACATCGGCACCACCGACTCCCCGTACACCGAGGACCTGGACGATCCGCGCTGCACCCGGGCCGAGGCGGAAACCCTCCTGGAGTCCCTGAACGCCGCACTCAGTACGGACATCTCGGTCGAGGACATCACCGGCACCTGGGCCGGTCTGCGGCCGCTCATCGACACCGGCGGCGGTGACACCTCCGAGCTGAGCCGTGAGCACGAGGTCACCGAGAAGGACGGTGTGGTCACTGTCGCGGGCGGCAAACTCACCGTGGCCCGCACCATGGCCGAAATCGCCACCGACCGGGTCTGCCGGCTCCTCGGCATCCGCCGCACCTGCCGTACGACGGACCTGCCGCTGGTCGGCGGCGCCGACTTCGACGCCGAGGCGGTGGAGGCGACCGGCGGCCGCTTCGGCCACCTCGGCGGCCGGTACGGCACGGAGGCCCGCTTCGTGGAGGACCTCATCGCGGCCGACCCCGCCCTCGCCGAACCGATCACCCCCAGCCTCCCGTACCACTGGGCCGAAGCCGTCTACGCGATCCGCCACGAGATGGCGCGGACCGTCACCGACGTACTGGAACGCCGGATCCCCGCCCGCCTCCTCGACTCGCGGGCCGCCGCGCTGGCCGCACCCCGGGTGGGCCGGCTCCTCGCCGCCGAACTCGGCGTCCCGGCGGCGGAGATCGAGCGCCAGGTCGAGGAGTTCACCGACGACGTGCGGCGCGAACGCGAAACGCTGGGCCTTGCGAAGATCGGTGTATGAGCTTCCGTGTGCACGCGCGGCACGTCCGTGACCCCGCCCTGCCCTTCGGCCGCCGCTACCGGGCCCTGACCCACGCCGCGAACTGCTACTGCCCGCTCGGCTTCCGGGCGACCTGGGCGTATCTGGGCACCGCCGGCGACCTGCGGAAGGACGAGAGCGCGCTGCTGCGTGCCCTGGGCCTGCTGGAGGTCAGCCGGGCGGTGTGGCTGGCGGAGGCGGAGTCGTTCGCCGCACACCGCCGCACCGAGAAGGCCCGGCACCGGCGCACCCCGCGGCAGTCCGAGACGCGCTATCTGCTGGGGTGGCGGTGGCCCGGCCCCGACGGGAAGCAGGCCACGCTCGGCGAGGTCGGACGGCTGTGGGCCGTACACCGGCGGACGCCCTTCCCCGAAGTCCCGCCCGCCGAGGCGCGGGCCCTGGCGGAGCTGGACACCTGCCTCACCGGCTGCGCCTCGGCCTACGCCATGGACGGCGGGCACCTCGCCCCCGTCCGGCAGTCCGTCCTCGCGGAGTGCCTGCCCCAACTGCGCCGCCGTACAGCCGCGTTGGGCTACCCGTCCGGGGCCGGCCCTCTTGCGTTCGGGTACTTCCGCCGGCTGCTGAAGATGACCGAGCTGATCCACCACGACACAACTCCGGTGCCCTGGCAGTGAGTTCGGAACGCGCATCCGCCGGGGACGATCGGACCATGACTGAGATCGTGCTGATGTCCGACCCGAGGGTGGCGGCCGTGCCCGTCGCGGAGTGCGGCGAACGGCTGGTGGACGTCCGCCGGGACGGCCTGCTGCTGGTCGACCAGCGCAAGCGGCAGGACTCCGCGGGCGCCTTCGTCCACCTCCGCGAAGGCGTCCTCACCCGGCTCCACCAAGCCCAGGCCCGACTCCCCGGCGGCTTACGGCTGTTGTTCGTCGAGGGCTACCGTACGCCGTCCCTCCAGCGGCACTACTTCGACCGGTACGCGGCCCGGCTGCGCGACGAGCACCCCGCATGGTCCGAGGGGCGGATCCGCACCGCGACCAGCCGTTTCGTGTCACCGCCCGAGATCGCCCCGCACACCGCGGGCGCCGCCGTCGACCTGACCCTCGCGGACGCCGAGGGCCGCGAACTCGACCTGGGCACCCCGTTGAACGCGACCCCCGAGGAGAGCGCCGGCGCCTGCTACACCCGGGCCGGGAACATCAGCCCCCGCGCCCGCGCCCACCGCCACCTCCTGCACACCGCCCTCACCGCCACCGGCCTGACCAACTACCCCACGGAGTGGTGGCATTGGTCCCACGGCGACCGCTACTGGGCCCTGCTGACCGGCACCGAAACCGCCCACTACGGCCCAGCCGAACTCGACTGACCGCCCGGCACATTGGTGCGCGCCACCCGTCAAGAGCCGCCTGCCGTAAGGCCGTTGGGGACGCCCGCGTTGGTGAGGACGGTGCGGGCCGGGGGCGGACCTGCATGTTTCGGGTGGGGCCGAAACCGGTGTCCGGAGCGGAGGCGGCGAGGTGATTCTGGTAGGGCAATTCGGTTCCACACCACGGGGATGGGAAGTCAGATGAACCGCTACGCCTTCAAGACCGGTACGGCCGTCCTGCTCGCCGCGGGACTCTTCGCCGCCACACCGTCCATCGCCGCAGCCGGGGACAACGCCGGCGCCCCGGGCAGCGGCGGCATCGCCGCGCAGGCCGCACCCGCGGCCGCACCGGACGGGGACTACGGCACCCGGGGCAAGTGCCGGGACAGCTACGACATCGATGTCCCCGGCGGCCGGGCCGGGGGCTCCCTCTGGTGCAGCGCGGGGAAGATCCACTTCGACGGCTGGGTGCGGGACGTCAGGAAGGACGGCAAGTGCGCCCAGCTCTACGGCAACGTCGGCAACAAGTCGTTCTCCGTGTCCGTCTGCGGAAAGGGCGACGAGAAGGAGGTCCACGCCGCCGGAAAGGGCTCGACCGCCCACATCTACCTGCGCACCTTCAAGGCGGGTAGCTGAGGGACGACTGCGCGGCGTCCGTGGCTGACGGCACGTCAATGTCCTTCGGATACCGCTGAGTTGAGGAGGGCGAGCCGGTGGGTGTCCCAGTATTCGCGGATGGTTCTGATCCGCGTTCCGTCGTGGTCGACGACGGCGATGAGGGGGATGTCCACCGGTGTGCCGTCCGCGGTCCGGTAGGTGCCGGTGTACTCGGCCAGGTAGCGGGTGCCGGTGAGCTGCTCGACCGCCGGGTCGCGCACGGTCAGCCCACCGGCCTGGACCGCGGCGAGGTGTGCGCGTACGGCGTGCTTTCCGGTGATCTCCGCGGGCAGGCCCAGGGTGGGGCCGTAGGGGAACTCGGCCACCACATCCTCGGCCAGGTGGTGGAAGAAGGCGTCGCCGTCGTTGAAGTCGGCCAGCGCCTGGCGGAGTGCCGTCGTGCCCATGTGAATGCTCCTCTCGATCCGCGTACCCGCACAGCCTGGAACTTCGGGTCGACCCGAAGTCAAGCGGCGAAGGGGGAGGGAAGGAGCTGCGGCCTCCGGCAGGCGGGCCGGCGCCCCGGGGGGTGGGGTGCCGGCCCGCGCTGCTGGCGAGGGTCAGGGTCAGAACACCCTGTGGTACGTGGGGCTGCCCCAGACGCTCCTGAAAACGACCTTGCCGCGGCTGCTGGAGGCTTCCCACCCCTTGCCGTTGCCGGCGTAGACGCCGACGTGGCCCGGCCAGTGCATCAGGTCGCCGACCTTGCGGTTGGAGGCGGAGACCTTCTTGACCGCGGCGGCCTGTGCGGAGGAGGTGCGCGGCAGGGTGATCCCGATCTGCTGGTAGGCGCGCAGGGTGAGGCCCGAGCAGTCGTAGGAGTTGGGGCCCTCGGCGCCCCAGACGTACTTCTTCCCCTCCTGGGCCGCGGCGAAGGCGAGTACCTTCTTCGCCTTGGCGTCCCGGGAGCCGCCCGACGCGGGGGCCAGCTTGTTCCAGGTCTTGGGGCCGACGACGCCGTCCGCGGTCAGGCCGGCGCTCTTCTGGAAGGCCTTCACCGCCGTCTCGGTGGCCGAGCCGAACTGCCCGTCGACGGCGAGCTTGGCGCCCTTGGCGTTGAGGCGGCACTGGGCCTCGCGTACGGAGCTGCCGGACGAGCCCTTGCGGATGGTGGCGTGGGTGGACGTCGGGCAGGACGCGGCGGTCACCTGCGGTGAGACGGTGGCGGACGCCGTCTGCGCCACTGCCGTCAGACCCCCGAACGACAGGGTGGCGCAGGCAAGCAGTGAAACGGATCTCTGAGTGAACTTCACGCGTGGTCCTTCCTCAGGGTGGGGGGTGTCGCTTCCCCGGATCGGCCCCGCCGGTGGTCAAGTGGCGAGGGCATGTCAAGCGTGGACGGAGGCAGGATGCGGGTCCCGGGGGAAGGGCGTCAACCCCCGGTCCACCCCCTACTTGTTGCGCGCCACCTACACCAACTCCCCGCCGTAGCAGGTGGGTTGATGCTGGGTCCACAGGCCCTGGCGGTGGGTCCCCGGACCTGCTCACACAGCGGCCCCCTGACGACCGGTGCGGGCCGTCAGGGGGGCGTGGGGGTCAGAGCATGACGCCCGCGCGGCCGTACTCGTGGTCCCAGAAGGCGGCGAGGACCTGGGCCGAGGTCCGGTACACGATCGTCTCGGAGGCCGGGTCGAGCACCAGGTATTCGCCGTTCTCGTACCCGGCGACGGTCAGGAAGTGCGGGACGAAGTGCCCCGACCACGGCAGGTCCACCATGTTCCCCGCCATCACCACCGGCCGGCCCTCGCGGACGTGTGACAGCACCTGGTCGAGGTCGCCGGACACCTCCCCCGTGACACCGTTCGCGGCGAGCGCCTGGCGGACGTCGCCCTCACCGGTGCCGTACTGCTCCGGGTCCTGCACACCCGGGTCGTAACCCATGTCGGCGCGGGCCTGGTTGATGGCCAGTACCGGGTTCGACGGGTCCCAGGACCTGGGGGTCACACCGGCCGCGAGCAGTGCGGTCACCACGCTCGTCGGGCCGCAGTCCTCACCCTCGTTCGGCTGCCCCTGGAACTGCGACACCGGCACATACCGGCCGGAGGACGACTGGTCGCACTCCGGCACACCGGGGATGCGGTCGTCGTGGCCGGTGGCCATGTAGGCGTCGGCGAGATAGCCGTCGAGTTCCGGAACGTAGTCCCACAGGTCGCTGGTGAATCCGCGGAGGTTGGTCACCGACTCGCCGCGGACCTGGCAGGAGACGTCGACCGACTGCCCGTCGTGTGCCAGGCCCTGGCTCGCGCCCGAAGTGCCGGGCGCCGAACGGACGGTGAGCCCGACGCCGTCGGTGTTGCCGACGGTGGCCGTCGCCGCCGCGGCCGCACCCGCGGTACCGGCCACCACGCCCGCCACCATTCCGGAGACCGCCAGTAACTTCGCCGCCGCCGACCCGATTCTCGAACTCATTGCGAGAGCCTTTCCGTCGTGGACATGACATTTCGCTGGACATCTTAGTGCCGCACGCGCGGAGTTCACCGGCCGCGACGGGGGTTCTCGCCGCCCGCCCCTTCCCGCTGGGTGGAGTTCTGACGATCGCCCAGCTCAACGCCCGTGAATCTGCGTAGTCTTGACTACGGCGACGTAGGTACGCGGCGTCGCCGTACACCGGCGGGACCCCGGGAGGCATGGGTGGCAGGGGCGGCATCAGAGGCACCGATCGCATGGCGCTACTGCGGAAGCCAGATCAAACTCTGGCGAGAACAGGCCGGCGTCACCCGCAACGCCCTCGCGGCGGAGGCGCATTACGACTACGAGTACGTCAAGTCCATGGAGAACGGCCGCCGTCGCCCGACGCGCCAACTCCTGCACGCGGCGGACCAGTTGTGCGGAGCGGGCGGGAAACTCGTCGCGGCGCAGGAGTATTTGAAGCCGGAGCCGTTCCCGGCGCGGACGCAGGAGTACATGCAGCTCGAAGCACACGCTGCCGCGCTGCACTGGTACGAAACTCTGCTGGTTCCTGGCCTGTTGCAGACCGAGGACTACGCGAGGGCGCTGCTCCGTGACAGTTGCCCTCCTCTGGATGACGAGACGGTGGAGGAACGAGTTCGAGCGCGTCTGGATCGGCAAGAGGCGCTCCCCAAGCGCCCGACCGCTGTGTACGGCTTCGTCCTGTACGAGGCCGCACTCCGTACCCTCGTGGGTGGTACGGAAATCATGCGGTCACAGATGGACATGCTGCTGCGAGTGGGGCAGCTCCGCAATGTCTCGATCCAGGTGCTGCCGTTTGGCCGTTGCGGAGGGTTGGCTCTGAACGGCTCGTTCGTCCTCTTGGAGACGGGAGAACATGATCACTTCGCCTATGTGGAGGGGCCGGAGACGAGTGCTCTCCATGCTCAAGGTGACAAGGTGAGCGCCATCCACCAGGTGCATGGCATGATCCGGATGCAGGCGCTCGGCGTTGAGGAGTCTGCCGAACTCATCAGGAAGGTGGCGAAGGAGCTATGAGCCCTCAACTCGCTTGGTTCAAGTCGAGTTACAGTGACTCCCAGGGCGGGGCGTGCCTTGAAGTTGCCCTGGGACGCACCAACACCGGATCCCGCCCCGTTCACGTGCGGGATTCCAAGCTGGGGGAAAGCAGCCCGATATTTGTCGTGGACGCGCAGGCGTGGACGGCCTTCCTCGGGTTGGCGCCGCGTACCTGACCGGCCGTTCACCCTGGCCGACTTCGTGTTCTTGACGGCAACTCCCCACCAGGCGGGACACTTTGGGCGTACGCAACGGATGCGCCGACCCGCCGGTGGAGGAGTGGCCGTGAGCGATCGTCTGACGTGGTTCAAGTCGAGCTACAGCAGTAGCGGCGGCGGCGAGTGCCTCGAAGTCGCCCCGGAACGAGCCGGGGACGGCATCCGCTCCCTCCACATCCGGGATTCCAAGCTCGGGGACGGTAGCCCGACCTTCACCGTGGGCGTGCGCGCCTGGTCCGCGTTCCTCGGGGCGACGCCGGGTAGCTGACGGCGAGGACTTCCGCCGCCCACCGTCCACCGCACACACATCCCCCGTCTCCACCATCTGGGAGGCGGGGGATACGTGTGTCTGTGGACAGGTCATTGACCACCTCACTGCTGCTCCGCCGCTGAGCTGGCGGCCGGTGAGCTCAGCGGCGGAGGTCTCAGCCCGCGGTGTCCTGCGGGTTGCCGGTGCCGGTCTCCGGTTGCCAGGGGCCGGTGAGCGGGGCGGGGGGTGGCTCGGGGGAGGGCTCCAACGGGCCGCGCGGGGTGCGGTCGTGGTGGAGGCGGAAGACGTCGAAGCGGTTGTAGTGGCCGATGATGTCGTGCATCTGCTTGGGCTGGATGCAGCGCCCCAGGTCGATCTCCGCGTACACGATGCCCTCCTCGTCGACGAGGGGTTCGGTGACGGGGCGGCCGTCGGGGCCGAAGATGCCGGAGAGGGCGCTGCGGGGGCGGCGCATCGCCTCGGCGGTCTCCGGGTCGTCCGCGGCCAGGGTCTCGATCATCTCCTCGGAGATGGTGGAGCAGGACACCACGGAGAACAGCTTGCCCTCGAAGGAGTGCGCCGCGGTGCGGATGGCGATCGCCTCGGACATGTCGTAGTCGGCGGGTGCGACCGGCAGCGAGATGTAGGTGGAGACATGCACCAGTTCGCCCTGGGCGAGGAGGGAGAAGCGGGCGAGGGTGTTGGTGTTCTCGCCGCAGGCCAGGGTGCCGAGCGGCCCGACCGGTGTCTGGTGCACCCGTACCGAACTGCCGTCGCCGCCGGTCCAGGTGAGCTTCTCCGCCCAGGTGGGGACGAGTTTGCGGTGGACGCCGAGGAGGGTGCCGTCGGGGCCGATGACCAGCACGCTGTTGTAGAGCACGCCCAGGCTGTGCGAGCCGCGCTCGTTCACCCCGATCACCACGGTGGTCCCGGTGGCGGCCGCGGCGGCGCGCAGGGTGTCCACATGCGGGCCCGGTACGTCGATGGCGCTGCGGTACAGCCGCTCGTACCAGGCGGAGCCCTGGACCGGGGTCATGGTCCAGTTCCAGTAGGGGTAGCCGGGGACGAACACCTCGGGGAAGGCGATGAGTTGGGCGCCCCGGCCGGCCGCCTCGCGGATGAGGGAAACGGCCTTCTCTACGGTGGCGGCGGCGTCGAGGTAGACGGGCGCGGCCTGGACGGCGGCCGCGGTGAAGCGGGGGAGGTCTCCCGTGAGCTGCATGGTCAGACGGTCCTTCCTGACGGGGCTGCCGGGGCTGCCTGGGCTTCTCGTCCGGCCTGGGCGGGGCGCCAGCGCTGGTGGATGTCGGGTGCGGGAGCCGGGCGCAGGACGAGTGCGGGGCGCTCCCGGCCGCCGGTCCGGGGCCGCTCCCGGCCCGCGCTGAGGACCCGCGGCCAGTCGGCGCCCGGCCCCCGGTGGTCGAGCGCGGCGGCCGCGTGCAAGGTCCAGGCGGGGTCGTGGAGTTGGGCGCGGCCCAGGCCCACCAGGTCCGAACGGCCCGCCAGAATCGTGGTGTTGGCGTCGTCGTACCCGCTGTAGCCGCCGACGGCGATCACCGGGACACCCGCCTCGGCGCGGATCCGGGCGGCGAACGGCGTCTGGTACGTGCGCCCGTAGGCGGGCCGCTCCCAGGGCACGACCTCGCCGCTGGACACGTCGATGGCGTCCGCGCCGTGTGTGTGCAGGGCGGCCGAGACGGCGACGGCGTCCTCGACGGTGGTGCCGCCCTCCGCCCAGTCGCCGGCCGAGATCCGCACGATCAGCGGTTTGTGCGCGGGCCAGACGGCGCGCACCCGGTCCAGGACGTGGAGGGGGAAGCGGAGGCGGCCGGTGAGGTCGCCGCCGTAGGGGTCGGTGCGGTGGTTGGTGAGGGGGGACAGGAAGGAGGAGAGGAGGTAGCCGTGGCCCGCCTGGAGTTCCAGGACGTCAAAGCCCGCGGTGTCGGCGCGCCGGGCGGCGTCCGCGAACTCCCCCGCGATGGCGCCGAGTTGGTCCTCGGTGAGGGCGTGCGGCGCGGGGTGGTCGGCCCAGGCGATCGCGGACGGGGCGACCGTCTGCCAGCCGTCCGCGGTCAGTGGTGTGCCGGGTGCGCCGGGTGCGGGTACCTCGGTGGAGCCTCTGCGGCCGCTGTGGTTGAGCTGGATTCCGGCGGCGGCGCCGGTGTGTGCGTGGACGAGGTCGGTGATCCTGCGCCAGCCCGGTATCTGCCGGTCGTCCCAGAGCCCCGGGCAGGCGGGGGTGATGCGTCCGGTGGGACTGACGGCGGTGGCCCCGGCGAGCACCAGCCCCGCCCCGCCGAAGGCGGCCCCGCCGAGGTGGACCAACTCGGTGTCGCCCACGGTGCCGTCGGACCCGGCGGAGTAGGTGGCGACGGGGGCGGCCACCACGCGGTTGCGCAGTTCCAGCCCGCCGAGCCGGTACGGCTGGAACAGCGGGGGCGCGGTGTCCCGTCCGCCGAACCAGCGCTCGATCCCGCCCACGTAGGCGCGGTCGCGTACCCGCAGGTTGTCGTGGGTGACGCGGCGGCTGCGGGTGAGGAGGTTGAACGCGAACTGCTCCGGTTCCTGGCCGACGGCGTGCTCAATGGTCTCGAACCATTCGAGGCTGGCCTGCGCGGCCCGCTGGGTGGACTCCACCACGGGCCGGCGTTCGCTCTCGTAGCGTTCCAGGGCGGCGGGCAGGTCGTGCGGTTCGGCCTCCAGGCCCGCGGCGAGGGCCAGCGCGTCCTCCATGGCGAGTTTGGTGCCGGAGCCGATGGAGAAGTGCGCGGTGTGCGCCGCGTCGCCGAGCAGCACGATGTTGCCGTGCCGCCAGGTGCGGTTGCGGACGGTGGTGAAGCGGACCCACTTGGAGTTGTTGGCGAGCAGCCGGTGCCCTTGGAGGTGTGCGCCGAGGAGTTCGGCGCAGCGGTCGACGCTGCGGGTGTCGCTCTGGCCGGGCGGGTACTCCGTCGCCGCGAACTCCTCGAACCCGGCGGCCCGCCAGGTGCGTTCGGTCATCTCCACGATGAAGGTGGAGCGTTCGGAGCTGAACGGGTAGGCGTGCACCTGCACCGGGCCGTACTCGGTCTCGGCGACGATGAAGGTGAAGGCCTCCAGGACGCGGTCGGTGGCGAGCCACATGAAGCGGCACTCGCGCTGGTCGAGGGAGGGGCCGAAGACGTCGGCGTGCTTGGCGCGGGTCGCGGAGTTGACCCCGTCGGCGGCGATCACCAGGTCGTGGTCGCGGGCCAGTTGGTCGGCGGGCGGGGCCTGGGTGCTGAAGCGCAGGTCGACATCGAGTGCGGCGCACCGCTGCTGGAGGATCTGGAGCAGCCGCTTGCGGGAGATGGCGGCGAAGCCGTGGCCGCCGGAGGTCTGCACCCGGCCGCGGTAGTCGATGTCGATGTCGCTCCAGCGGGCGAACTCGCTCTCCATCGCGGCGAAGACGGCCGGGTCGGCGCCGGTGACGCCGTCGAGTGTCTCGTCGGAGAAGACCACCCCGAAGCCGAAGGTGTCGTCGGGGGCGTTGCGTTCCCACACGGTGATCTCCCGTGCCGGGTCGAGCTGTTTGGCGAGGGCGGCGAAGTACAGTCCGGCCGGTCCGCCGCCGATGACCGCGATACGCATCAGCCGGTCACCTCCGCGGTCTCGCGGGGCGCGAGCAGTTCGCGGACCTCGCGCGGCCAGGGGGTGGCCGAGGGGGAGTCGGGCGCGGCGTGGGCGATGGTCAGGGTGCCGCGGGCGGCGAGGCCCTCGCGGCCGTGCACGTCGAAGGCGTAGGTGAGCGAGGTGCGGCCGATCCGGGCCACCCGCAGCCGGGTCCGCACGGTCTCGCCGAACCACAGGCGGGAGCGGTAGTCGACCTCGTGGCGTACCCGCGGGGTGCGGCCGAAGAGGCCGTCGAGGCCGCGGCGGCGCAGCAGTTCGGCCTCCGCGGCCTCCACCCAGCGCAGGACCGCGGAGTGGTGCTGATGGCCCGAGGCGTCGGTGTCGTACCACTCGACCGTGCGTTCCAGGACCACCTCGGCGGCGGTGTCCGGGCCGTCCGGGTGGGGGGTGGTTCCGGGTTCCGAAGCGTTCATCTCTTCCTCCAGCCTCTTGACGATCCAGAAGGTATAGCGCAAACATGACGGTCGTCAATGAAACGAAATACGCGAGAGGGGTGGAGCGACCATGACGTACAGCGACGATGTGCTGGGCCGGGCGCGGGTCGGTGAGACCGCGGAGTTGAAGGAGTACTACGAGCGGCTGGCCGGCCAGGAGGCCGGAGCGCTGTGGACGGTCGCGAACGAGATCGAGCCCTGGTACCCGCAGCCCAGGTCGGTCCCGGTGCACTGGTCCTACGAGGCGCTGCGGCCGCTGGTCCTGGAGTCGCTCGACCTGGTCCGGGCCGACGACGCCGGCCGCCGGGTGGTGATGCTGGTCAACCCCGGCCGCAGGGACATCTCCGCCGCCGTCGGAATGCTCTACACCGGACTCCAGGTGATGGGCCCCGGCGAGTCCATGACCGCACACCGCCACCAGGCCGCCGCACTGCGGTTCGTCGTCGAGGGCCACGGCGCCTGGACGGTCGTCGACGGCCAGAAACTCAAGGTCGGCCCGCGGGACTTCGCCATCACCCCGAACTGGACCTGGCACGAGCACGGCAACGAGGGCACCGACGCCCCCGTCATCTGGCAGGACGGCCTGGACATCCCCCTGGTCAACGCGCACGACGCGGGCTTCTACGAGGTCCACCCCGACCTCTACCAGGAGCAGGGCAAGGTGGTGAACTCCTCGCTGCTCACCCACGGCGCCGGCGAACTGCGCCCGTACGGCTTCGAGGACGGCTGGACCAAGCCCTACTCCCCGCTGTTCGCCTACCCCTGGGAGCAGGCCTACCCGGCACTCCTCAACGCGGCGAAGGCCACCGACGGCTCCCCCTACGACGGTGTCATCCTGGAGTACAGCAACCCGCTCACCGGCGGATCCGTGATGCCCACCATGGGGGCGCACCTCCAGTTGCTGCGGGCGGGAGAGGCCACCCAGGCGCACCGGCACACCGGTTCGGTGGTCTACAACGTCGCCAAGGGAAGCGGCCACTCGGTGATCGCCGGGCAGCGCTTCGACTGGCGGGAGGGCGACATCTTCTGCGTCCCCTCCTGGGCCTGGCACGAGCACGCCAACGCCAGCAGCAGCGAGGACGCCGTGCTGTTCTCCTTCAACGACTTCCCCGTGATGCGCTCCCTCGCCTTCTGGCGCGAGGAGGCCTACCCGGACAACGGCGGCCACCAGCCCACCGCCTGAGCACCCAACTAGCGCGATCCACCTAGGAGTTCACATGCTGCTGGTCAGCTACACCCACCACGGCGACACCACGCGCCGGCTGGGCGTCAGGCACCAGGACACCGTCGTCGACGTCGCCGCACTCGGCGCCGGCATCCCCGGACTCGGCGCCGCGCCCGCGTCCGTACTCGACCTCGTGCACGCCGGTCCGGACGCCCTCGCCGCGCTGACGGAACGGCTGGCGCGGCCCGTACCCGAGGCCGCACGGCACCCGCTGGAGAAGGTGGCGCTGAAGGCACCGCTGCGCCCCGGGAAGATCGTGGGCGTCGGGCTCAACTACACCGAGCATGTCGCCGAATCGGCCCGCACCCTCGACACCGACAAGGAACTCCCGCAGCGGCCCGTGCTGTTCAGCAAGCCCGCCACCGCGGTCACCGGACCCGACGAGCCCGTCCTGCACAACGGCGACCTCACCGCGCAACTCGACTGGGAGGTCGAACTCGCCGTCGTCATCGGCCGGACCGCCCGCCGGGTGCGCCCCGAGGACGCCCTGGGCCACGTCTTCGGCTACAGCATCGTCAACGACATCAGCGCCCGCGACCAGCGCCGCTCCGGCCAGTGGTTCTACTCCAAGGGCCAGGACTCCTACGCCCCCTTCGGCCCCGCCGTCCGCACCGCCGACGACGTACCGGACCCGCAGGCACTCGACCTGTCGCTGCGGGTCAACGGCGAGGTCAAGCAGAAGGGCAACACCCGCCATATGCTCTTCCGCATCCCCGAACTCATCGCCGACATCACCGCCGGAATGACCCTCGAACCGGGCGACGTCATCGCCACCGGCTCCCCGGCCGGCGTCGGCGCCAGCTTCGTCCCGCAGCAGTTCCTCACCCCGGGCGACGTGGTCGAGGCGACCATCGAGTCCATCGGCACCCTGCGCAACCCGGTGGTGGACGCCCGATGACAGCGCCCCGCCCCAGGACCTACCGCATCGGGCAGATCGTGCCCAGCTCCAACGTCACCATGGAGACCGAGATACCGGCGCTGTTCCGGGCCCGGGAGACCGTCGCCCCCGAGCGCTTCACCTTCCACTCCAGCCGGATGCGGATGAAGCAGGTCGTCCGGGAGGAACTCGCGGCCATGGACGCCGACTCCACCCGCTGCGCCGCCGAACTCTCCGACGCCCGGGTCGACGTCCTCGGCTACGCCTGCCTCGTCGCCATCATGAGCATGGGCCACGGCTACCACCGCGACTCGGAGCGCAAGCTGACCGCGGTCACCGAGGAGAACGGCGCCCCGGCACCCGTCGTCACCAGTGCCGGCGCGCTGGTCGGGGCGCTGCACACGATGGGCGCGCGCTCCGTCACCGTCGTCGCCCCCTATCTCAAGCCCCTCACCCGCACCGTCGTCGAGTACATCCGCAACGAGGGCATCGCCGTCGGCGACTGGACGGCCCTGGAGATACCCGACAACCTCCAGGTCGCCGCGCACGATCCGCGCGAGCTGGTGCCCATCGTGCGCAAGCTCGACCACCGCGACGCGGACGCCATCGTGCTGTCCGCGTGTGTGCAGATGCCGTCCCTGGAATCCGTCGAGGTGGTCGAACAGGAGCTGGGCAAGCCCGTGTTGTCCGCCTCCATCGCCACCGCCCACCAGATGATGCGGGCCCTGGACCTCCCCGCCGTCGCCCCGGGCGCGGGCCGCCTGCTCTCCGGCGAGTACGCCGAGTCGCCACTCCCCACCCGCTGACCACCGCGCACCGCGTACCGGACACCGCCCTGGAGAAGGGAGCGCTGCCCATGCAGCTCTCACCGTCCGCGCACCAAGACACCTACTGCCGCGACCACCTGCCGCCCATGGACCAGTGGCCGCAACTCCACTTCGACCTGCCCGAACTCCACTACCCCGAGCGCCTCAACTGCGCCGAGGTACTCCTGGACGAGACCATCCGCCGCCACGGCCCCGACCGCCCCTGCCTGCGCACCCCCACCGAGACCTGGACCTACGGCGAACTGCGGCGGCACACCGACTCCGTCGCCCAGGTCCTCACCGAGGACCTCGGCCTGGTCCCGGGCAACCGCGTCCTGCTCCGCGGCCCCAACTCGCCCTGGCTGGTGGCCTGTTGGCTGGCCGTGGTCAAGGCGGGCGGGGTGGTCGTCACCACCGTGCCGCTGCTGCGCGCCGGGGAGATCACCCCCCTCATCGACCTCACCCGTCCCTCCCTCGCCCTCTGCGACCACCGCTTCACCGACGACCTGCACACCGCGGCCGGGGACCAACTGCCCGTCCTGCACTACGGATCCGACACCCCGGACGACCTCACCGCCCGCGCCGCGGCCAAGAGCGGCCACTTCACCGCCGTGGACACCGCCGCGGACGACGTGGTGCTCCTCGGCCCCACCTCCGGCACTACCGGCCGCCCCAAGGCCACCATGCACTTCCACCGCGACGTCCTCGCCAACGCCGACACCTTCGCCCGGCACATCCTGAGACCCACCCCGGACGACGTGTTCACCGGCACCCCGCCACTCGGCTTCACCTTCGGCCTCGGCGGACTGGTCGTCTTCCCACTGCGGGCCGGCGCTTCCACCCTGCTGCTGGAACGCGCCACCCCCGCCGAACTCGCCGACGCCGTCGCCGCACACGGCGCCACCGTCCTGTTCACCGCCCCCACCGCGTACAAGGCGATACTCGCCGCGGGCCGGGCGGCCTCCCTCAAGGGCGTACGCCGCTGCGTGTCCGCCGGGGAGCACCTTCCGGCCACCGTCTGGGAGGAGTTCGAGCGGGCCACCGGCAACCGCATCGTCAACGGCATCGGCAGCACCGAGATGCTGCATGTCTTCATCTCCGCCGCGGACGACGACATCCGCCCCGGCGCCACCGGCCGCGCCGTCCCCGGCTTCCGGGCCGCCATCCTCGACGCGGACGGCAACCCCGTACCCGACGGCACCGAGGGCCGCCTCGCCGTGCAAGGTCCCACGGGCTGCCGCTACCTCTCCGACGACCGGCAGCGCCTCGCCGTCCAGCACGGCTGGAACATCACCGGAGACACCTATGTCCGCGACAGCGACGGCTACTTCTGGTTCCGCGCCCGCAGCGACGACATGATCATCTCCTCCGGGTACAACATCGCGGCACCCGAGGTCGAGGAGGCCCTGCTCGCCCACCCGGACGTGGCGGAGACCGCGGTCGTCGGCGTTCCGCACCCCGAACGGGGCTCCGTGGTCAAGGCGTTCGTGGTGCTCCGGGACGGCGTCGCGGACGGCGAGGCCAAAGCGGCCGAACTCCAGGACTTCGTGAAACGCACCATCGCCCCGTTCAAGTACCCGCGCACCGTCGTCTTCGTCCCGGAACTGCCCAGGACCACCACCGGCAAGATCCAGCGCTACCGCCTGCGCACCTCCGCCGACTGACGGCCAACTACCCCGCGCCCGCTGGTACCTTGACCCGATGACCAGCGCCCCGGCCGACCTCCTCGCGGAACCGGAGCCCGACCGGCACCGGCCCGCCTCCGCACCACCGCGCACCCTGATCGTCACCGTGTACGGCCTCTACGCCCGGGAACAGGGCGGCTGGCTGTCCGTCGCCTCCGTCGTCGCCCTGCTGGCCGACCTCGGAGTCGAGGCGCAGGCGGTGCGCTCGGCCATCCACCGGCTCAAACGCCGCGGCATCCTGCTCCCCCGCCGCGACGACGGCACCGCCGGGTACGAACTCTCCCCGGAGGCCCGCGACATCCTGCGCGACGGCGACGAGCGCATCTTCCGCCGGGAGCGCGCGTCACTCGCCGACGGCTGGCTGCTCGCCGTGTTCTCCGTACCCGAGTCCGAACGCAACAAGCGCCACCAACTGCGCTCCCACCTCACCCGGCTCGGCTTCGGCACCGTCTCCCCGGGTGTCTGGATCGCGCCCGCCCGCCTCCACGAGGCCACCGCCGCGGTACTGCACCGCCTGGAACTCACCGCCTACGCGGACCTGCTGCGCGCCGACCACCTCGCCTTCGGGGAACTGACGCAGAAGGTCCGCGGGTGGTGGGACTTCGACCAACTGGAGCCGCTCTACCAGGAGTTCATCGACGCCCACGGCCCCGACAGCGAAGCCCCGGATCGTCATGGCACGGACGACTCCGGGGCTTTCGCCGCCTATGTGAGCGCACTGACCGACTGGCGCCGGCTGCCCTACCTGGACCCGGGCCTTCCCACCGAACTCCTGCCCGCGGACTGGGTCGGCGTACGCGCCGCCGACCTGTTCTTCGCCCTGCGGGAACGACTCGACGGCCCCGCCCGCACCCATGTCGCGGGGGTACTGGCGGGGGCCGGCGCCGGACCGGGAGCCGTCACACCTCCCGGACCTCGTGGCGGGTGACCGGCGGCGAGCCGAACGAGGTGTCGCTGATGGACTCGGTCCGGCGGCGCCCCGGCGGGGGTGGTCACGTCGGCTCGTCGTCCTCGGGCTCCCCGTCGTCGGCGGCGCCGGGTTCGGGGGTGGTGCTGATCCGCAGGCATCCGTCCGTGCCGAACATCTCGATCAACTGCGACAGATGGGCTCGGGCCATGCTGCGGCCGGGATTCTCTGGGGCGGTCATCCGCTTCCCTCCAGGTCCGCCCATACGATCTTGCCCCAACTCCGTTGGTCGGTGCCCCAGTTGGCCGCCAGCTCGCTCACCAGGGGGAGGCCGCGCCCGCCTTCGCCCTCGGGGTCTGGAGCTTTGCGCACCGGGAGCACCGTCGAGAAGTCCGCGACGCCGACACGGACCCGCGTCCGGCCGGGTCGGTCGATGACGACCCGGATGGTTTCCCGGCGGGCGTGCTGGACGGCGTTGGCCACCAACTCCGAGACGATCAGCGCCCCGTCCTCCGCCAGGTCGTCCAGCCCCCAGACCGCGCAGGCGGTGCGCAGCAGGCGGCGGGCGGTCGCGGCGCTCCCGGGTTCTCTCGGCAGGGTCTCGCTGTAGCCGGGGTGCCTGGTCGGGCGGGATGTGGTGGTCACGGTCATCGCGGCCTCACGCTCGGGATGGGTGGGGGAGGCCGCGTCCTGACGCACACGGAGCGTGGGCACAGGGCGCGGCTGAACAGGCAGGCGACTACGACCGGTTGATGACCGGCTGACGTGGAGTCACCGCCAATGGCAGAATGCACCCGTGGGAGCCTGCCTCGCAAGCTTGGAATTCAAATCCGCAGAACTCGAACATAGACTCTGTGGACCAGAAGACCCGAGGTCAGGCACACTGCACCCGTGAGAACCCCAGGCGCCCCCGAAAAGGGGGTCAGTTACCCCCAGCCGCACCCGAGTTGACCCGAGAAGGGGCCGAAGACCATGGCAACCGTTCGCCTCGTCCCGACCGTTCGCCGCCGACGCCTCGGCGGCGCCCTGCGCCGTATGCGCAACGCGGCGGGCATGAGCATCGACGCGACCGCGGAGGCCATGAGATGGGACCCGTCCAAGGTGTCCCGCATCGAGAACGCCAAGGCCCACATGCCCATCAAGGACGTGGCCCCGCTCCTGACCCAGTACGGCGTCACCGACCCCGATGTGGTCGCCGCACTCGAAGGACTGGCCAAGGACGCCAACAAGACCGGCTGGTGGACCACTTACGGTGACGTCGTCGCCAACGGCTACCGCGACTACATCGGACTGGAAGAGGACGCGGAGAGCGCCCACATCTACGCTCAGGGCCTCATCCCCGGGCTTCTCCAGATCGGTGGCTACGCGCGCGAGGTCATCACCGGAATCGCCCCGCACCTCGTCCCGGACGACGTGGCCGCGCTTGCCGAGGTGCGCAAGAAGCGTCAGGCGATCCTGACCGACGGCAGCAGGCCGAGTGGCCCGCTCAAGCTCTGGGCCGTCATCCATGAGTCCGTACTGCACTACCGGTCAGCCGCACACCCCCGGCTGATGCGCGAACAGCTCCGGCATCTGCTCGACATGGCGGAGCTGCCCAATGTGACCATCCAGGTCATGTCACCACCCGCACCCGCACACCCCGGCATGGTCGGCCCCTTCCACGTCGTCCGGTTCCCCGCTCCGTGGCCGACCGTGATCAATCTGGAGAATCTGCGGGGCGGCTACTTCGTCGAGGGAACCGACGACGTGCGGGAGTTCGAGTCGGCATTCGAGCTGATCGTCGCCGCTGCACTTCCCGTTGATCAGTCACGGGAGACCATTAAGAAGATCATGGAGGAGATCCCCTAATGACCGAGCACAGCCGTACGGCACACCTTTCCGCAGGAGACCTGACCGGCGCCACGTGGTTCAAGTCCTCGCACAGTGACGGCGCGGCGCAGTGCATCGAGGTCGCTGACCTCCGCGCCACTTCGTACCGCGCCGTAGCGGTGAGGGACTCCAAGGACCCCAACGGACCGGCCTTCCTCGTTGAACCCGCCGTGTTCGCCGGTTTCACCGCGTTCGCCGCCGACTTCGAGGTCTGACCGACTACCCGCCCCCGGCTTGGAGGAGAATTACTCGTGACCAGCTCAACTCCACTCCACACCATGCCCGTTCACGCCGACAAGCTGACCGGCGCCGCATGGTTCAAGTCCTCGCACAGCGATGGCGCACAGGGTTGCATCGAGGTTGCCGACCTCCGCCCATCGCCCCTGGCAGCCGTCGCTCTCCGGGACTCCAAGGTTCCGGACGGTCCCGCTCTGGTCTTCCCGGCCGGTGGCTGGTCGTCGTTCGTGGCGCGGGTCAAGGGCGGCGGCCTGGGCGCCGGCTGACCGTCCGAGCAAACCAACGGCCTTGCCGCGCCCCAACACCGGGGTGCGGCAAGGCCGTTGGTGCGATCAGACCGAACAGGTCACCGGGTGGGCCGTCACACCTCCCGGACCTCGTGGCGGGTGAACTTCGGCGGGGCGGTCGCGGCGGCGCTGATGAACTCGGTCCACTCCTTGGTGTGTTGCTGACCGCGGTGCGCCTCGTGGGCCTCCACGCTGCTCCACAGCTCCAGCAGCCGCAGGTTCTCCGGCTCGCCCACCTTCCATGACAACTGGTACTCCAGGCAGCCGTCCTCGGCCGCGGAGGCCTGCTGGAAGACGGTTCCGGCCGCCACCACGTCCTCGACCCGGGACGGGTCCACACTGATACCGCCGTACACGATGACCATGATTTCTCCAGAGAGGGTTGGGGACTTGGGGGTGGGTCAGCCGGTGATCGGTTCGCCGCCGGTGACCCAGATGGTCTGGCCGGTGATCGCGTCGGCGCCGAGGAGCATGGCGACGGCGTCGGCGACCTGGGCCGGGGTGGGAAAGTCGGGCAGCGCCATCCGCCGCGCCAGGGCACGGGACAGCTCCGCCTGCTCCGGGGTGAGGGGCTGCTCCTCGGCCGGATCCACGACCCGGCCGGGGGCGACCACATTGGCCGTGATCCCGGCCCGCCCCTCCTCCCACGCCAGACAGCGGGTGAGCGCGGTGGCCGCGGCCTTGGCCGCCCCGTACGCGCCGAAGCCCGCGGCGGGCCGTGCCATCAGGGCACCGGAGACATACACCACCCGGCCCCAATTGCCAGCCCGCATCCCGGGGACGACGCGGGCGCACAGTGCGGCGTGCGCGCCGACCGCCGAGAGGTGCGCGGCGAGCACCTCCGGGGAGGTGTCCGCGACGGGCGCGTTCCCGCCGGGCCTGGGGTGGGCGGCGTTGACCAGGACGTCCACCGGACCGAGGCGGCGTTCCACCTCCGAGACGGCCGCGTCCACCGCCTCGGGACGGGTCAACTCCGCGGCCACCGCGAGGTGTTGGCCGCCCGGCAGACCGCTCACGATGTCCTGCGCGGTGGCCCGGCGCGGCTCGCGGTGGTGCAGTGCCACCGCCAGACCGCTCCCGGCGAGCCGCGCGGCGACCGCCCGGCCGATCGGGCCGGTGCCACCGGCGACCAGCGCCACCCGCCGGTTCCCGCCGCTCATCGCGGCACCACCGGCCGACCGCCGCCGGTGACCTCGCGGACATACGCCGCGGCCTGCGGCAGTACCGACTTCTGTAGATCGAGGAAGAGCGGGATGCTCTCGTTGCCGGGCCAGTCCGCGGGCAGCAGTGAGGGCGGCAGCCCGGGGTCGAGATAGGGGATGATCCGCCAGGTGTCGAGGCTGGCGATCCAGGTGGCGAACGCCTGCCGCGGCTCGGGCCGGTCGCCCAGGGCGCGGATGCGGTCGCCGTGCGCCGACAGGAACGCCTCGTGCAGGTCGCCGATCGCGTCCAGGTCCCACCAGGTGGCGACGCGCTCGGCGGGGGTGCCGGGGCCGCGTACCTCGTCGGCGAGGAAGAGGAGCGAATTGCCGGCCAGCCCGAGGTCGTCGAGGATCTCCCGCACCTCCTCGGCCAGATACTCCGGGCACACCCGCAGACCGGTGGCGACCGAACCGCAGCCGATCCAGTGCAGCCGCCGCCGCAACTGGTGCCGCAGCCCGCGGTTCTCCTCCGGCACCGAGTACGAGACCAGGCACCAACGGTCGCTCTCGGCCATCCGGCGCGGGGTGTAGATACGCCGGTCACCGCGCTCCAGCATGGGCACGGCCTGCGGGACGAGGCGGTACCCGGAGGTGCCGTCGCGGGTCTCCGGCTCCAGCAGCCCCTTGGGGCGGACGCGGTTGAGGGCGGTACGGGTGCGGGGCGCGGACACCCCGACCGTGCCCATCAGCGCCAGCAGATGCGGCGCCGCGATCCAGCCGCCCACCTCGCGCAGACAGGTGCCCACGATGGTCCGCAGGAGCGAAGTGGCGCTCCCGGGGCGTGAGTCCATGTCGTCCAGGATCATGCGCCGGCGCCCTCCGTCCGCCGCAGCAGCGTCGCACGCACCTGCGTCAGCCCGTGTGCGACCTCGGTGAAGCCGGTGCTCAGCGGGGAGAGGCCGATGCGCATCCCGGACGGCGGCCTGAAGTCGGGGATCACACCCCGGGTCCACAGGTCCGCGGTGACGGCCTTGAACTCCGGGTGGTCCAGGGTGACATGGCCGCCGCGGCGCTCGGCGGCGCGCGGGGTGGCGATCCGCACCCCGAGCGGCACCAGCAGCTCCTCGGCCAGCTCGATGAGGTACTCGGTCAGGGCCACCGACTTGCCGCGTACCGCGTCCAGCCCCGCCTCGTCGATCAATTCCAGCATGTCCCGCATCGGGACCATGCCGAGGATCGGGGGAGTGCCGCTGATGAAGCGGCGGATGCCCTCGGCGGGCCGGTAGGCGCCGGCCATGGCGAAGGGGGCGCCGTCGCCCATCCATCCCTGGATCGGCTGGCGCAGCGAGTCCTGGAGGGCGCTCGCCACATAGGCGAACGCCGGTGAACCGGGCCCGCCGTTGAGGTACTTGTAGGTGCAGCCCACCGCGAGGTCCACGCCCCGGGCGTCCAGCTCCACCGGCACCACTCCCGCCGAGTGGCACAGGTCCCACAGCACCAGGGCCCCGGCCTCGTGCGCCAGCGTGGTGATCGCCCGCATATCGGCCAAGTGGCCCGAGCGGAAGGCGACATGGCTGAGCACCACCAGGGCGGTGTCCGGCCCCACGCACTCGGCGACCTGCTCCGCGGTGACCCCCGCCTCGGCGTCGGGCCGGATCCACCGCAGCCGCAGCCCGCACTCCTCGGCGACCCCTTCGAGGACGAACCGGTCGGTGGGGAAGTTCTCACTGTCGAGGACGATCTCGTTTCGCCCGGGGCGGCCCCCGACCGCGGCCCGCGCCAGCTTGTACAGCAGCACCGTGGTGGAGTCGGCCACCACGGTCTGCCCGGGGGCCGCGCCGAGGGCGACGCGGCCCAGGGTGTCGCCGAGTTCGGTCGGGGCGTCCATCCACCGCTCGTCCCAGGACCGGATGAGCCGGGTGCCCCACTGCTCGTCCACGAACCGGGCCAGACGCTCGCGGCTCGCCGTCAGGGGGCGGCCGAGCGAGTTGCCGTCGAAGTAGGCGACGACATCGCCCGGGTCCGCGAACCGTCCGCGCAGGTGCCCCAGTTCGTCGGCGGCGTCCAGGGCGGCGGCGCGGTCGAGCGCGGCGGATGTGCCGGGGGCGGGGGAGTGGGTGGTCAAGGCGGTGTACCTCCGGGTCTCGGCGGCGGGGGGCCGGCTGCGGGTGCTCAGGTACCGACTTCCGTGCGGACGGAGATCAGTTCCGGGAAGAAGGTGAGGTCGAGTGCCTTGCGCAGGAAGTCGACACCGCTCGACCCGCCGGTGCCCTTCTTGAAGCCGATGGTGCGCTGCACGGTCCGCAGGTGCCAGAACCGCCAGGCCTGGAAGGCGTCCTCCAGGTCCACCAGGTCCTCGCAGGCCTCGTACACGTCCCACTCGGCGCCCGCGTTCTCGTACACCTCCCGGTAGACCGGCACCAGTTCGGGGTGCTCGACGTAGGCCTGGCGCACATCCCGTTTCAGGACCGACTCGGGGACGGCGTGGCCGCGGCGGGCGAGGAGGGCGAGGAAGGCGTCGTAGAGGGTGGGTTCGTCGAGCAGGCCGCGCAGCATGGTGTGCGCCTCGGGCCGGGACTCGAAGACCTTCAGCATCCGCTCGTTCTTGTTCCCGAGCAGGAACTCCACCGCCCGGTACTGGTACGACTGGAAGCCGGAGGAGCTGGCGAGGGTGCCGCGGAACTCGGCGTACTCGCTGGGGGTGAGGGTGGCGAGCACCGACCACTGCTGGGTCATGGTGCGCAGGACCGCCTTCACCCGGGCCAGCCGCTTCAGGGCCGGCGGGAGCTGGTCGCCGTCCAGCAGGGAGCGGGCGGAGAGCAGCTCGTGCAGGATCAGCTTGAGCCACAGCTCCGTCGTCTGGTGCTGGATGATGAACAGCGTCTCGTCGTGGTGGGGCGGCGAGCTCAGCGGGTGCTGGGCGTTGAGGACGCGATCGAGGTCCAGGTAGGTGCCGTAGTCCAGCGCGTGGGAGAAGTCGGTGGTGATACCGGCCTCCATCGGGCGCTCACCTTTTTTCGTCTGCACTCCGGGCCTCCGTTCTGACGTACGACCGTCGCGGTCCCAGGTACGGTATCGCTTTCTTGACGGTCGGAACAATGATGAAACAGAATTTGTGTACGCGCCCCTTCGGCGCCCCCCACTCCACCCAACCCGACGGCACCTGGAGTCGCCCCATGGCCACCGACGCGAACGCACCCACCACTCCCCGGGACCCCTGGGACCTGCCCGATGTCTCCGGGCTGGTCGTCGGCGTCCTCGGCGGCACCGGACCGCAGGGCAGAGGCCTCGCCCACCGCCTCGCCCGCGCCGGGCAGCGCGTCCTCATCGGCTCCCGCGACGCGGAACGCGCCCGCACCACCGCCGCCGGACTCGGCGACGGCATCGAGGGCACCGGCAACGCGGAGGCCGCCCGCCGCAGCGATGTGGTGATCGTGGCCGTGCCGTGGGAGGGGCACGCCAGGACGCTGGCGGCGCTGGCCGGGGAACTGGCGGGGAAGCTGGTCGTGGACTGCGTCAATCCGCTGGGCTTCGACAAGAAGGGCGCCTACGCGCTGAAGCCCGAGGAGGGCAGTGCCGCCGAGCAGGCCGCCGCACTGCTGCCGGAGTCGCGGGTCACGGCCGCCTTCCACCATCTCTCCGCCGTCCTGCTGCTGGACCCGGAGGCCGAGCGCATCGACACCGATGTGATGGTGCTGGGGGAGGAGCGGGCCGATGTGGAGATCGTGCAGGCGCTCGCGGGCCGCGTGCCCGGGATGCGCGGGGTGTTCGCCGGGCGGCTGCGGAACGCCCACCAGGTGGAGTCCCTGGTCGCCAACCTGATCTCGGTCAACCGCCGTTACAAGGCGCACGCCGGCCTGCGGGTCACCGACGTGTGAGCCGGAGCCGGTGTGACGCCCGGCGCCGCGCGTCCCCCGAGGTCGCGCGGCGCCGGGCGCCGGGTGCCGGATCAGGACGCCCCGCGGTTGCCGGGCGCCGCCACCCCGTCGGCCAGCCATCGGATCTGGTCCATGGCGTCCCACACCGGCAGGCCCGTCGCGGCCCGCAACGCCGCGCTGTACGGCGGCAGATTGGCGCACTCGGACAGCAGCGCACCGACCGGTTCGTCCGCGAGCGCCGCGCTGACCGCCGAGCAGATCTCCCGCCCGGCGCTCGGCACGTCCAGGTCCTCCCGCTCGCCCTTGAGGGCCCGTACGAACTCGCTCGCGGCCAGGTCGACGATGGTGATCCGGTCCCCCTGCTCGGGCCGCACCCCGGCGTCGGCCAGGCGGCCCGGGGTCAGCAGACCGCCGACCGCGGTGACCACACCGATCCGGCCTCCGGGCGGCGCGGCCGCCAGCAGTGAGGGCAACTGAAGCAGCGCCGAGGTGGCCACCGGTACGTCGAACCGCTCCGCGAGACCCCGCTGGAGCCCGGTCAGCAGCCCGCAGGTGGTGACCAGCGCCGTGGCACCGCGGTCGAGCAGCGCCTGCCCCGCACGGCACAGCGCCGGCAGCATCTCGGCCTCGCGGCCCGCGAACACCTGCGCCATCGAGGTGCCCTCGGCGGTCTCGAAGACGGCGGGCCGCGGGAAGCCCTCCGCGCAGCCGACATCCCCGGGAACCCGGGGACGCCGCCCGCCGATCACGATCACCCCGATCACGCGCCACCCGCGATCCGCGTACTGCCGAACGAGGACCGCAGCACCGGAAGCACCTCCTTGCCGAGCAGGTCGACCGCGGCCAGCGAGTCCGGGCCCATCGGCGGCCCGAACGACAGATGCCGCGCACCCGCCTCGATCAGCGTCCCGCACTGCTCGATGACCTCCGCGGTCCCGCCCACCACACCCAGCTCCAGCATCGTGGACGAGCCCAACACCATCCGGATCGCGCCCTCTTCGTCCCCGTCCAGCATCAACTGCTGGGTACGGGCGAACTCTTCGGGGTCAAGACCGTTGGCGAGCAGCGCGTCGGTGCTCAACGAGCCGCTGTAGTGGGCGATATGGCGGGCCAGGAGCCGGCGTGCGGCGTCCGCGTCGGAGTCGATCGAGCACCAGATGCAGGCGGCGACGTCCAACTCGTCCAGCGAGCGGCCCGCCTTCGAGGCACCCAGGGCGATCTGCTCCCGCGCCCGGTAGACCTGCCGCGGCGGCAGGCACAGCGGCAGCGCCCCGTCCGCGTAACGGCCGGTCATCTCCAGCATCCGCGGCCCCATCGCACCGACGTAGATCGGCACCGGGCGCGGCTGCTGGATACGGGCCTGCTCGGCCCAGAAGTCACCGGCGCCGGGCACCCCGGCGGGGCTGCGGCCGTTGGTGAGCTCCCGGACGGCGATGACGGCCTCCCGGGTCCGCACCACCGGCTTGGGCGGGGTCAGACCGCCCCACCCGAAGAAGACATCGGAGCCCGCGCCCAGCCCGAGGATGAAGCGGTTGTCGGACAACTCCTGGAATCCGGAGGCGAGTTGGGCGATCTGCGCGGGGTGGATCGACACCGCGTCCAGGACGCCGGAGCCCACCTTGATGGTGCTGGTCGCCATCAGCATGGACGCGAGGCCCGCGATGCCGGGCGGCCCGAAGAGGTCGTTGCCCGACCACACCTGGTCGAAGCCGGCCGCCTCCGCGTTGACCGCCTGCGCGGCCAGCCCCCGCGTCCCGTGGCCGCCCGCTCCGACCCGCACACTCAGTACGAGGTCACGCTCCATGATGCTCCTCTCCTCGCGGCCCCTCGGGGGCCTCGGCCTCTTCCGGCAGCAACCGCACCCGCATCAGCAGGTTCTCCGGCGGATCGGGGCAGGCAACCAGCGGTTCGCCGGCCGCCCACTGCCGCAGTGTCGTATCGCCGTCGCGCCCCGCCATCGCGCTCGCCACCGCGGTGATCGCGAACAGGCAGAACCCGCGGCCCGGTTCGAGCGAGACACCGCGCGCGTCGATGTCGACGTGGTCGCCCACCGCCATGGCGCAGGCCGAGTAGTGCATCGACTCGACCGTGCACCGGATACGGGCCGTCATCCGGTGCCCTCCGGCTCCACCACGCGGTCCAGCGCCAGCAGCACCCGCTCCCCGGGGTCCGGGCAGCAGACGAACGGCTTGCGCTCCAGCCAGTGTTCGGGGGGATGCGGCTCCAGCCGGGCGGTGATCAGCGGGGCCGCGGCCAGTAGTGCGTGCAGGCAGAACGGCCGCCCGTTCGGAATCCGCAGCACCGGGCCCGACACCTCGAAGTAGTCGCCCTCGGCGAGCCCGCACCGGGTGTCCCCGGCCTGCTCGACCCGCACCCGCACCCGCACCTCGCTCACCGGGCGCCCCCGCCACCGGACGGCGCCTGGGCGCCGCCGCGCAGCAGCTCCTCGGCGAAGCCCGCCCAGTGGAAGCGCTTGGCCCCGAAGTGCGCCAGCGCGCCCCAGGCGTCGCGCACCACCCGCTCCAGCGGGTCGGTCCGGTAGACGTAGCGGGAGCCGTACAGGTCGACGCAGAGATCCAGGACATGCCGCAGGGTCTCGCCGGCCTGGCTGTTGGTGATCCGCAGCCGCGCCTCCTCCACCGGATCCAGGGCGCGACCGGGGGTGAAGACGGCCTCGTCGGTACGGCGGGCGACCGCGAGGATGCCCTCCTCGATCAGCTCCACCTCGGCCGCGGCCTGCCCCAACTGCTGCTTGGTCGCGGTGTCCAGCCGGGACAGGTCGCCGCCGGAGCGCGCGCCCACCGCCGTCATGGTCAGGTCGACCACATGCTGCGCCAGGCCGGTGAACACGCCGGTCAGCGGGAAGAACAGCAGCCCCACATGCTTGTTGAGCGGGTCCGCGTGCGGATCGGCCGGCGCGTTCCGGTCGAAGGTGTGGCCCGCGGGCACGAAGACCGGTTCGGTGACCTCGTAGGAGCCGCTGCCGGAGCCGCGGATGCCGATGGACTGCCAGTTGTCGATGAACCGCACCGAGTCCCGCGGCAGCCAGACCCCCAGCAGGAGCTGGCGCCCGTCGTCGCGGCGCACCGGCTGCCCGTCCCGGTACACCAGGCAGCCGCCGACGACGTGGTCCGCGGTGCGGGTGCCGCTGCCCCAGTCCCAGCGGCCGCTGACCAGGTACCCGCCGTCGACGGCCTCGGCGCGGCCGGGCGGATGGAACGAGCCGCCGGTCGGCATGTCCCGGGTCGGATAGAGCTCCTGGTAGGCGTCCTTGCCGAGCCGCCCGGCGTAGTAGCCGGCGGCGTTCAGCACGCCCACGTTCCACCCGGCCCCGGCGTCCAGCCGGGAGATCCGGGTCACCACGGTGAACTGCTCGGTGAGGGACATCTCCAGACCGCCCCGGCTCGCCGGGAATCCCATCTGGAAGAAGCCGGCCTTGCGGAACACCCGGGCCAGTTCCTCGGAGAGGTACGCCTGGGACTCGCACTGGTCCGCCTCGGCCAGCACCAGCGGAGCCACCACTTCCGTATTCGCCAGTACGGCGTCCGCCGTCTCGGGAGACCGCAGCTCGGATTCCACCTTCCGGAGAGCGTCCGCCGGCGTTTCGCATGTTGTGGTCATAGTGAATATTTTTCAGAGCACCGGAGCGCGTTGTCAACTATCGATTCCGGTCCACCCCGGAAGGACTGATCGCCCATGCCCGCTTACCCCTCAACTGGCCTGCCCGCACCGGGTCTTGGGCCGGACCCGGCGCGCCGGCCCGCCCGCTGGTACGCTCGGGCCTTGTGCAGTGCAACTGACGACGACGCCTTCGACCCGAACCCGCAGGGCCTGCTGTTCAGCATGTTCGGCGCCTATCTGCGCCCGCGGACCGCCTCCATGTGGTCCGGCGGCCTGGTCGCCCTCCTCGAACACTTCGACATCGCCAACGCCACCGCGCGGATGACGCTCAACCGCATGGTGCACCGCGGCCTGGCGGAACCCCACCGCAGCGGCCGCGCCGTGCACTACACGCTCACCGCACGCAGCCTCCACCTCCTCGAAGACGGCGACAACCGCCTCTCCACCCTCGACGCCGCGGACATCGCGCCCAAGACCTGGACCCTGGTCTGGCACAACCTCCCGGACAGCCGGAAAGCCGAACGCTCCAACTTCGTCAAGCAGTTGCGCTTCCACGGCTTCGGGCAGATGCAGGACGCCACCTGGATCGCCCCCAAGGACTATGTGGAACAGGTCAGCGCCCACGCCAAACTGCTCGGCATCTCAGAGGAAGTCGCCGTGTTCCGGGCGCGGATGGACCGGGATGTGATGCCCGCCGCCATGCTCGGCCGCCTGTGGCAACTGGACGAACTCGCCGACCGCTACCAGCGGTTCACCCGCCGCTACCGCCAACTGGCCGAGGGCGCCCCGGAGTTGACCGAGGAGGAGTCCTTCGTGGCCTGCACGGAGATGCTCCACACCTTCCGCTCCTTCGCCAATCTGGACCCGGAACTGCCGCGCCTGTGGACACCCCACGCGGATGCCCGGGACGAAGCGCTGTCCACCTACCGCGGTGCACTCGACGCGCTCCGGCCCCGGGCCTCTGCTCACTTCCTGTCGGTCACCGCGGCGGGATCGGCCTCCGCCTGACCGGTCAGCACGTGGTACCGGCCGTCGTAGAACAGCAGCGGCTCACGTTGCGCGGCATGGGTGCGGACCACCTCGCCGATGACGATGACATGGTCGCCCTTCACCTGCGCCGACTCCACCTCGCACAGCAGGCCGGCGAGGGTGTCCCGGATGACGGGCAGCCCGTCGACCACGGTGAACGCCTCGTCGTCCACGGTGGGTTGGGACTTCGCCAGCCGCTGGGAGTGCTGCCGGTGGTCGTCCGCGAGGACACAGATGCTGAACGCGCCGCGGCGCCGGATGGCGTCACAGGTACGGGAGCCGACCTTCAGGCACACCAGTACCAGCGGCGGTTCCAGCGAGACGGAGGTGAAGGAGTTCACCACCGCCGCGTAGGTGGCCTCGCCGTCGTCGGTGGCCACCACGGTCACCCCGGTGGCGAATCGGCGCATCGCCGCCCGTAGATCGGCCGGTGCCACGACCGGCTCGGTCTCGACGGACACGGTCCCTCGGGTCATGGTCAGTTCTCCTTACCGGCCGGAACGGCTGCGGTGTCGGTGTCGGCCGCCTCACCGAACTCCTCGGCGGTGTCCCGGAGCATGATCGTGCACACCACCATGATCCCCAGCAGCAGCAGCCCGAGTGCCGGGCCCGCCCACATCGACTTCCCCGACACGTCGTAGAGGAACACCGCGAGTGCCGGGGCGAAGCCGCTGAGCGCCGCGCCCGCCTGGTACGTCACCGAGACACCGCTGTACCGGGCCGAGGCGGGGAACAGGCTGGCGAAGTACACCGGTGTACAGCCCGTGATGAACGAGTCGATCACCCCGGCCACCGCGAACACCGCGAAGAAGGCGACCACGCTCCCGCCCGAAAGCGCCCCGAACAGAACGAAGTTGAAGACCGCCATCACGATGCCGGCCAGGACGATGAGGCGGGCCGCGCCGAACCGGTCGGTGAGCGCGCCGGCGAAGAGGATGCTGGCCGTCACCGCCGCCGTGAGCACGATCTGGCCGTTGACCGCCTGGGTCGTGGACCAGCCGTTGTTGGTGGCGTAGATGGTGGAGAACGTCAGCAGGATGTAGATCGTGCCGTTGGTGCCGAGGCTCAGCCCGGTGGCCAGCAGCAGCGCCCGCGGATGCTGCCGGAACAGTGTCCGCATCGGCCGCCGTTCGTTCTTGTCGACCTGCTTGTCGACCTTCTTCACGAACTCCTCGGTGTCGGGCGCCCGGAGCAGCGGTATGACACCGATCAGGGTCACCAGACCGCCGATCAGGAACGGCACCCGCCAACCCCAGCTCAGCAGAGCGTCCTTGGAGACCAGCGCCGAGCTGAGACCGAAGACGATCATCGCCAGCATGGCGCCGAGGCTCTGCCCCATCCCGGCGAAACTGCCGAAGATGCCGCGCCGCCCCTTGGGCGCGGATTCCACCCCGTACACCACGGCGCCACCGCTCTCACCCCCGGCGGCCAGCCCCTGGATCAGGCGCAGCAGTACCAGGAACGTCGGCGCCCAGAACCCGATCCGGCCGTAGCCGGGGAGCAGTCCGACGAGCACGGTCACCGTGCCCATGACGATCAGGGAGGCGATGAGGACCGGCCGGCGCCCGTGCCGGTCGCCCCACTGGCCGGCGAGCACACCGCCGAGCGGCCTCGCCACGAATCCCACCCCGAAGCTCGCCAGCGCGAGCAGGGTCGAGGTGAGCGGATTGGACACCGGGAAGAACACATCGCCGAACACCAGCGACGCGGCGATCCCGTAGAGCATGAAGTCGTAGTACTCAAGAGTCGTCGCCCCGGCCACCGCCAGGAAAACGGACCGCCGGCGGGTCAGGCCGTCATCGGAATGCCCCCGGTTCGCGTCTCCCGTCCCATTCACTTGACCTTCTTCGGAGTCTTGCAGAACGTCCTCTGCCACCACGCACCTCCAGTGCGTTCGTCGTGCGATCGACGTAGGGGAGTACCGGCCGCGCTTTAAGTGGCGATTAAGCTACAGTTGAGTCGACTCCTGTGTCTAGTAAATGTTACGATGTGGCGATGACCAGCAACGATGAAGCATCCTCGCGGTTCTTCGCCGAACACTTCCGGCCGCGCGGGGTGCGCCTGGGCATCCTCCTCCTGGCCGGATACGACCCCGCGATCGAGGAGACCGCGGCCGGCCACCTCCAAGCCCACGGCCTCACCTCCGCCCGCCGACTGGCCCGACTCCACCCCCTCCCCGGCGACACCGCCGTCACCTCGTCCTACCTCACCGACTTCCTGGCACGCTACGGCCACGAGTACGCCGCCGCCTGGCTCCCCACCACCACGGCCGACGGCCACCCCCTCGACCGCCCCGCCATCGACACCGCGGCCCACACCAGCGGCTGCCCCCTGGGCTGGTACCGGCCCGGCATCTGAACCGTGGCGCAGCCCCCGGTCGTCGCCGAGGGGAGGTGTCGCTGAGTCGCGAGGCGTTTCCCGCCGCGGTGAGGGCGGGGCGGCGTTCCGGCTGAGGCGGCGGGGAGGGGCGAGAGATCCTGTGTTGTCTGCGGTCCCGTCAGCGGCAGGCTTCCGGATTGGTCATGGACACGTCCATAATTTGTCGGCGGGTGGACACCGTCACGGCTCGCGCACTCCCGTACGGCACCGCCCGGCGTATCGCTCATGCCCTTCCGGCCTTCAGTGAAGGAGAACACGCCATGTCTCTCAGACGGGCCCTGTCCGTCATCGTCGCCAGCGTCATCGGGCTGATCGGCCTCACCGCCGTGCCCGCGCAGGCGGCACCGAACTTCAAGGCGCCCTACCCCTGCGGCCAGCAGTGGACGTACAGCCACCACTCGGCCGAGGTCCGCCTCGCCCTTGACTTCGTCCGTACCGACGGCGGTTCCACGGCGGGCACACCCGTCCTGGCCTCCGCCTCCGGCACCGCCTACCGCTACTACGAGGGCGGCGGCGCCGGGAACTACGTGGTCATCGACCACGGCGGCGGCTGGAAGACGTACTACTTCCACCTGTCCGCCTTCGCCATCAGCAACGGGCAGAACGTCGCCCAGGGCCAGCAGATCGGCTCCACCGGCTCCACCGGCAACAGCTCGGGCGCCCATATCCACTACGAGCAGCTCTACAACGGCGTCGGGCAGCCCATCGTCATCAACGGCGGCTCCCTCGCCCCCTATCCGGGCGCGTACTACCAGAGGTACCTGACCAGCGACAACGGTTGCGGCGGGGGTGGCGGCGGCAAGTACTGGGTGGATACCTTCAGCAACGCGCCCGGCTACGCCTCGCCGAGCAGCACCGCCCAGACCGGCACCCTCTACAAGGGCACCAACTACGTCTTCTGCAAGGTCTGGGGCCGGGAGATCCGCGACGGCTCCGGCAACTTCAACCACTGGTGGCTCCGCACCGACCTCGACGTCGGCCCCGGGAACCAGTATGTCTCCGCGTACTACCTCGCCCGCTGGGGCAACGACCAGGCGCGTGACAACAACGGCACGGTCATCCCGGACTGCTGACGCGGCGTCAGAACGGTCTTCTGCGGCGGCCGGAGCACCCCGGTGGTGCTCCGGCCGTCGCCGTTCCCGCGCCAACTACCCATTATCTAAAGGCCCTTGACGGTTTCCCGGATCAGGTCCAGGCCGAGGTCGAAGCGCACGCCGTCCGGATTGCGCAGCCCCTCGTCCGCGTACCAGGAGGCGTCGGCCTCGGGGTGCGGCCCGACCACCCCGACCCGCCCCCGGCCGTACGGTGCCACGACGGCGGCGATGGTGCCGTTGCCATACTCGGCCAGTACGGTCGCGTCGGCGCCGTCGTCCAGGAGGAAGCGCGGGCCGTCCTGGAAGTACATATGGCGCCGCTTGCCCCGCCAGGTCACCGGCACCACGGTGTCCCGCCCGTCGTGGACGGAGGCGCCCGGCGAGGAGGTGTAGCCGTCGGTGTCGCCGGGCAGCAGGCCGAAGCCGGGGGTGCGGCCCGCCAGATAGCCGCCCATGCAGAAACCGAGGTAGCGGCCGCCGTCCCGGGTCCAGTCGCGGACCGCACGGGCCGCGCCCCTCAACGCCCGCCAGGCCGCGTCGACATCGTCGCCGCCGCCGGGCTGCGCGTACAGATCGGCGTCCGCCAGGCTCGCGGCGGTCAGCGGGAGGTCCTCGTCCGGTCCGACGTAGGCCACCTCGAAGCGGCGCGGGCTCCGCTTCAGCAGGGCGGCCACCGCTTCCGCACACCCTTCGCAGACGCCCGGACCGCGGTAGACCAGCGCGGACAGCGGCCCGGGCGCCTCCGGCGAGGCGGCCTCCCGGGTGCAGGCGGCGGTGAGCGCGGCCGCGGCCACCCCGGGCAGGGTCCGGGTGAGCAGCCGCCGACGGGGGACGAGGGGCATGGGGGGTTTCACGTGTCGCCGCCAGGTGGTCGGGGATGGTCGGGGAAACGAACCCTCATGATCGGCCCTCGGTACCGGTGGCGCGCAAGTCCCGGAGGACGGGGGGCGGCCGGGGGCGCGGTCAAGTCAGGGCGGGATCATGTGAGTTGACCAGGCGCACCGTCCCCTCGGCCGACAACTCCGCCAGCAGCCGCTGGGTGCGGAGCCGGGCGGTCTCCTCGTGCTGGGTGGCGGCGGCGAACGCCTCCACCGCGGGTGGCGCGGTGCGGGTGAGTTGGGCGTGGTGGTGGACGGCGTCGCCGATGTGCAGGAGTTCCCGGGCGCCGGGCGTTCCGTCGATGCCGCCGAGGTCGTCGATTCCGTCGAGGTTGTCGATGAGTACGCCGGCGTGTCCCGGTGCGTGGCCCGGCAGGGCGACCAGGCGGATCGACGCCGGGAGGCCGTCCAGCGTCCAGGTGTCCTGCCCCCGCCAGTGCGGCGCCGGGACGGGGGCGGGTGCCCAGGTCACACCGTGCGCCCACTGCGCGGGGCTGACGTGCCCGTCGCCCTGATCGACGGCGGACCGGCAGGCGTCGGTGGTGTGGACGCGGGCGGCGGGGAAGTCGGCGAGGCCGCCCGCGTGGTCGAGATGGTGGTGGGTGAGGATCACATCGGAGACGTCCCGGGGGTCGAGGCCCAGCGCGGTGACGCGGGCGATCAGGGTCTCGTCGGGGTCGAGCGCCGGGCCGATCAGCTCGACCCAGTCCTTGCCCAGGCGTGGCCCGGGGGACTCGATGTCCCGGCGGCCGATCCCGGTGTCGACGGCGACCAGTCGGTCCGGCAGTTCGATCAGCAGGCATCGGCAGATGAAGTGGGGCACCCCGAGGACGGCTTCCCCGCCGGGGACGTTCAGGGTTCCGCAGTTGAGTTCATGGATTCGCACGGGGTGGACGGTAGAAGTTCGGGTCGGCACGAAGTCAAGGATGATGGGGGGATGCACCCTCCGCTGATGCGCATCGGTGAGGCGGCCGAACGCCTCGGAGTCTCCACCCACCTCCTCCGTCACTGGGAGGACGAGGGGGTGATCACCCCACGCCGCACCGCGAGCGGCGCCCGCCGCTACGACCAGGAGCTGCTGGACGCCCTGTCGATCGCGGTCAGGTGCCAGCGGGCCGGGATGTCCCTCAGCGTGATCGCCCGCCTGCTGAACGGCGGCCGGCAGGAACGCCGGGATCTCGTCGCCGAGCAGCGCCAGGCCATCGACCGGCAACGAGAACGACTCGACCGGGCCGCGGCCTACCTGGACCACGTCCTGGAGTGCACCCACCCCGTCATCCAGGAGTGCCCGGCCTGCCGTGACTTCGCGGCGTCAACTCCGTGACGGGCTGCCAACTACCCTTCCCCACAACGGAGTTCAGCCCCCTTACGAGCCCTCGTCGCCCACCCACGACGGATCCGCGACGAGGTCCCGTACCTCCCCGACGAGGCGTGCCGAGTGGAAGCCGTCCGCCGCCGCGTGGTGGATCTGTACCGCGAGGGGGAGGAGGACCCGGCCCTCGCGCTCGGTGTAGCGGCCCAGGGTGAAGATCGGTGCCAGATGGTCCTGGTCGCCGCCGATGTTCAGGTTGAAGCCGGTGAAGGAGGCCCACGGCAGGCTCGACACATCGAAGGTGTTGGCCGGCGGCTGTCCCTGGGGGAAGAACTCCGTTGCCCGGGCGTGCACTTGGAGGAGCGGGGCGGCGGTGTCGTGGAAGGCGCCGAAGTCGGGATCGTAGGGCGCCCACACCGCGGCGAACGTCTCCCGGTCCGGGTTGAACACCGTGAAGGACGGATGCACCACCGGCCAGACCGCCGGCGCACCCGAGGCGGTGAGGCACATCCTGAACTCCTCGTGCCGGTTGACGACGGTGGCCAGCGCCCAGATCTGCGCCAGGTACGACTTGCGCCGCGAGCGTCGCAACGCGGCGGCGAAGGCGGTGACATCGACCTCCACCGTCATTGAGTAGGTGCATGGAACACGGTGGCGGTAGTGCTCGAAGTGCTGCCGGCGCGGCCAGCGGGCGAGGTCGACGGGGATCGGAGCGTCCATCCGCCCATGATCCCCCAACTCCGCACCCCGCACCCGGTGTTGCGGAGGTGGGGGAGTGCGGCCTCCGCCGGGCGGGGGAGCAGGTGATCGTGCCCTCGCACGATGGCCGCCGCGTCCCCGGTGCCTACCGTTCTCGGTGTGCGAGAGACAAGAAGTGACGTGGAAAATCAGGTGCGTTGGCCTGCCTGGGCGATGGCGGCGCTGTTCCTCGGCTACGGCGTCGGCAAGGCCGTGTTCGCCGCGCAGGGCAAGCTGGGGTTCCCGGGTGGTCCGGTGGTGCCCGCCGCGGAGTATGCGGCGTACGCGCACGACATGATGGATGTGACCGTGGCGCAGTGGCTCGCGGCGTCGAACGGTGTCCTGGGTGCCCTGCTCGTCCTGGCGACGGTGGTCCGTGCGGGACGGCGGGTGCCGCGGATACTGATGCTGGGGGCCCTCGCGGTCACCGCGATCGGGGTCGGCGCGGGCATGGTGGTGCTGGTCGCGGACGGCTTCCTCGGACTCGGTGTGGGCTGGCGGTGGTACCACGGTGTCCTCGGGATCGCCGTACTCGGACTGCTGGGCATGACGATCCGCTCCTACGTCCGCGCGACGCGAAAGCCACCAAGGGCGCGCCAACTACGCCTGCCTGCCTAGGAGTTGGGCGCCCCGGGAAGGGCGAGGGCGCGGGTGAGGGCGGTGAGGACGGGGGTGGCGTGGTCGGGCAGGTGGCGGGGTGCCCAGTCGGCGGCCAGGGCGAGGAACGCGGTGAGGTCGCGCTCGGCGCCTTCGAGGAGTTGGCGGAGCCGGGTGGCGGGCAGTTCGATTACCGGGCTGTCGTCCCGCTCGGTGTCGACGGTCAACCGCACGGTGCCGCCCAGGAGTTCGGCGGATGGATCGGGGTGGCCGGCCGTCCTGCTCGGGGTCGATGTCGTTGCAGGCGGCGATCCGCAGCACCGCCGTCCCGACCTCGGCGGGGGAGAGTCCCCCGCCGAGCGGCAGGCAGCCGGACGGCTCGGCCGCGGCGACGGGCCAGAGCCCGAAGTCGCCGTACGGGCGTGACTCCAGGACGGGCTGCATCACGATCACCCGGCCAGTGTCCCGCACACCCCACCCGGACCGGTTTTCAGACGGTGGCTTCCGGCTGCTCCGGGGTGAGGTGGTGCAGTTCGGTGCGGTCGGTGTGCGGGGCCAGCAGGTCCTGGAGTTCGGCCGCGGCGGTCTTCAGGAGGTGTCCGTCGCGGGTGGCGTGCAGGGTTTCGAGGACGAAGGCGACGCGGGTGGAGTCCTCGGTGACGCGGGTGCGGTGGGCGTCGCGGTGGTTCCAGTGCCGGGTCAGTACATCGGTGGTGTCGAGGTAGATGATCTCGCCGGGCCTGGGGTGCTCGACGGTGTCGGGCTCGCCGAGAGGGGTGAAGGTCTCGCCGCCGTCGGCGGGGCGGATGTCGATGTCGCCGGTGACCTGGTCGAGGTCGAACGCACCGGCGGGCAGGCCGTGTTGGACGGAGACCGTGTTGTAGGAGTCGACGGCCGGGTTGATCCGGGGCAGGGTGCCCTTCTTGGCGAGGCGGCGGCCCAGCGCGTCGACGGAGGGCCGGATGCGGCGGGGGTTGGTGCCGAAGGCCCGGTAGGCGGTGTGCCAGGCCTCGATCCGCGGGTCGCTCTCGTCGGCGGGCTGCCACCCACCGTCCGCGAGTCGCCGCTCCAGGTCCTCCACGGCGGCGGCGGTGGCGGGCCAGGGCTCGCGCCCGCGCAGGCCGGTGGCGGTGACGATGGCGATACGGGTGCCGGGGAAGGCCTCGGCGACGGCGGGGCTGAGACGGAAGGCGGTCATCGGGAAGTTCCGTTCCGGGAGCGGCAGTTGGGGCGGCGGGGCGCGGTCAGGGTTGCCAGGGGCCGATGCGGTCCAGGCGGCGGAGTTGCTGGGACGCGGCGGGCGCGTCCAGGCCGGTGCCGCGTTCGGTGAGGCGGCGGGCGGTGCCGGTGCGCTGCTCGACCGGCTTGTGGTCGTCGTACTTGAACTTCGCCCGTACCTCGGTGACGGCCAGGTGCAGGCCGCGGATACCGGACAGCATCCGGCCGTAGGGCGGCTGGTCGGGGGCGATGGGGGCGTGGTCGCCGTCCGGCTGGAAGTGCGCCATCTGGTGGCGCAGGATCGCCGCCTTGGCCTCGGCGTCGTCGATGATCGCGGCCTGGCAGGTGAACTGGACGGCCGCGTAGTAGCTGGTGGGGACGCCGTCGGTGGGCGGGGTGCCGGGCTTGGTGCGCCAGGGGCCGGGGACGAACGCGTAGTCGCCGGTGACGGCAAAGGTGACCTGCGGATGCGCCTCGATCGCCGCCCAGACCGGGTTCGGCCGCGCGAGGTGGACCAGCAGCGCGCCGTCCGTGGCGGTGAAGTGGGTGGGTACGACGACGGGCGCCCGGCCGGACGGGCCGTTGACGCTGAGCACACCGAAGTCATGGCCGTCGGCGATCCACGCCTGCCACTCGGCGTCGTCCAGGGCTGCGTCCCAGGGCTGGATGAACATACGCGGTCCTCACGGGCGGGAACGGAACACGGGGCACACCCCTTACCATCCAATGGAACGACCACACCGTACAACGCACCGACCGTCCCCGGTCAACCGGCATCCAGCGGACGTCGGTCCACCGGCAACCGTCCGGTGTGCGGCGATCCACCTAGGGAGAGGCGAACCATGGCGGAGACCGAGGCGGCACTGCGGACCCTCGCGCACAACGTCCGCGCGGCCCGCACCCGCGCCGGGCTGACCCTGGACGAGCTGGGCAGGCGCGCCAAGGTCAGCAAAGGCGCCCTGGTGGCACTGGAGAGAGCGCAGGGCAACCCCAACTTCGCCACCCTGGTCCGCCTCGCCGACACCCTCGGCATCTCGGTGTCCGCCCTGATGGAAGGGCCGGCGGAAGGCCGCGTCCGGATCGTGTCCGCCGACGCGCTCATGCCGCTGTGGGCCGGGCAACAGGGCGGCGAGGCCCGGCTGATGCTCACCACCTCGGGACCGTCCCCCGTCGAGATCTGGCGCTGGCGACTGGAACCGGGCGAGGAGTACCCCAGCCATCCCCACCAGGCCGGAGTCGTGGAGACCGTCAGCGTCACCGCCGGCACGATGATCCTCGTCGTCGACGGCACCGAGCACACCGTCACCACCGGCCAGACCGCCACCTTCGACGGCGACACCCCCCACGCCTACCGCGGCGCGGGCACCGGCCCCTGCCACCTGATCATGACCGTCCACATCCCGCCGGGGCCGACCGCTTCCGCCGCCAACTGACGTACTCGCGGCGGAGGTTCGGCAGGAGCGGGGGGCTTATCGGGTTAACTGGGGCCACTGGTAGGGGAGTTGGCTACTGACGGGTCACATTCTCCGGGAGTTGTGCCATGCTGCCCGGCACCAACCCCCTACCGTGCAGGAGCACAGATGCTCTCTGTCAGACGTGGTGTGACCTACCGCGCGCTCGCCGTCGGGGCGGCTGCGGTGACCGGACTGACGGTCATCGGGGTCCAGGGCGCACAGGCGGGCCAAGTCGCCAAGGCCCCTCCGCCGCTGGTCACTTACAACAACAACATCGAGAACATGGTTCCGCACTCCTGCTCCGGCGACCGGTTCGACCGGCTGCTGAACTACCTCAAGAGCAGGCCCAAGAGCCCCGATGTGTTCACCGTGCAGCAGATCTCCAACACCCGCCAGCTCACCGACTTCACCAAGCGCCTCAGCGATCTGCTGCCAGGCACCTACGCGGGCCGTATCGCCATCGGCAGCCCCGGCTCCATGGGCTACACCAGCCGCTGCGGCAAGTTGAAGAACCAGCAGACCAACGCGGTGATCTACCGGACCGACCGGCTGGTCCCGAAGTCCTCCACCACCTGGCGGTCCGACGCCCCCAAGGGCGGCAGCGGCCCCTGCCGGAACCTGACACCCACCAAGACCAGCCAGGACCGGGTGCAGAACATCGCCGTACGGTTCCAGGACAAGTCCGCCGGGCGTGATGTCACGGTGGCCTCGATCCACTGGCCGACGAAGAAGTGGAACGGCCCCGACTGCGCGTCCGAGAACATCAAGGAGGCGAACGAGGCCGTCGACCGTCTCGGCGGCAGCCTCAAGATCGTCGCAGGTGACGCCAACGTCGCGGTGAGCCACGGCAGTTGGTGGAACAAGGCCCGCGGCTACGGCTTCCGCGACCCGATCGCCGAGAAGTGCGGCAGCCGCGACTGCTCCACCAAGCACAACACCTGCGGCAAGCGCCGGATCGACGTCATGCTGGTCAAGCACACGGGCGGCTTCAGCAACGCCGCCACGATCACCGACAGCATGACCGGCGGCTCCTACTCCAACCACAAGGCCGTCACCGCCTACGTCAAGTACTGACCGCGGTAGGCGAGTTGGACCCGCCACCGGATCGCCGGCGCCCCCACCGGGCGCCGGCGATCCGGTCGTTCCATCAGGCCGTGATCAGACGCGGGCGGTCACGGTGAACTCGGCCTGGGCCTTCACACCGCCGGGGCCGGTGATCCGGACGGTGCCGCGGAAGGTGCCCCGGCGGGTGTAGCGGTGCTCGCCCTTGACCTGGTACACGCCGTTGACCTGGCGGTCCCCGGGGGCGTCGCCGCTGACCGTGGCGGTGCTGGTGTCGCCGTCGCCCCAGTCGACGGTGGCGGTGACCTTGTCGGGTGCCACCCCGGGCAGCGCCAGGCTCGCGACGGCCGCGTTGACGGCGCCGTCCTTGCCGGTGCTCAGGGCGGTGCCGACCGCCGCGGCCTCCCAGCGCACTCCCGGGTCCACCCAGAAGTTCCGGCCGGCGAAGAGCCAGCGCACGCCCTGCGTCCCGGTCCTGGCCACCACACCCTCGGCGTCCTCGGTGGCCTCCGCCGGGGACCACGCCTTCTCCAGGATCGCGGGGAGCCGGGGGAACACCTGGTACTGCACATCGGGCAGCCCGCGCAGCATCCGCTCGCCCCAGATGGGGGCCTCGATGCCGAGGATGTCCTCGTTGTTGAGCCCGTAGTCCCGCTGCACCTTGGCGCCCGTCCACCCGTCGGTGAGATCGTCCGGATTCCAGGTGTACGCGCGCCGGGTGTCGTAGGTGGGGTACGGGTAGTCCAGATAGGTCTGCTGGGTGGGCGAAAGGACCACCGGGCGGCGGGGGTTGAACCACTCGCGGGACATCTCCCGGCTCTGGTCCTGCCAGTAGTGGTGGACCGTCTCGGTGTCGAGGACGACGCCGCAGCTCGGGGACCAGCCGATCATGGTCTTCTTGTGGCTGCGGGCGATGCCCTCGATCCGCCGCAGGAAACGCACATACTGGTCGTGCGGCATGTCCGACTCGTCGGCGCCCAGGTGCACATAGGGCGAGGGGAAGAGCGCGGCGACCTCGCGGAGTACGTCGTCGATGAAAGCGTAGGTGGTCTCCAGATCCGCCAAGTAGCCGCCGGCGCCGCTCAGTTCGGGGTAGGCGGTACGGGCCGCCGTGGTGTGCGAGGGCATCTCGATCTCGGGGATGACCTGCACATGCCGTTCGGTGGCGTACCGGACGACGGAGCGGATGTCGTCCTTGGTGTAGAAACCGGTCCGCCCGCCCGGCATGGACATGCCTCCGCCGACCTCGGTGAGCCGCGGCCGTGAGTCGATCTGGATCCGCCAGCCCTGGTCATCCGTCAGATGCCAGTGCAGTACGTTCCCCTTGGACTGCGCCAGCCCGTCGATGAGCGCCTTGACCTCCTCGACACGGAGGAAGTTCCGCGCCGCGTCGGCCATCAACCCGCGGTGTACGAACCGGGGGTAGTCGCGGATCTCGGTCGCCTCGACGGTCCACGGGCCGGGCCTGACCTCGGTGCCCTCGATCCACGGAGGCAGCAGTTGGCGCAGCGTCTGCACCCCGTTGAAGAGGCCGTGCGCGGTCGCCGCCGCGATCCGCAGCCCACCCTCGCCGGCGGTGAGGACATAGCCTTCCGCGACGGCCAGCTTGGCCCGGGACGGGGCCTGGGAGCGGTCCAGCAGCAGCGTGATGTCCCCGTCCTTGCCCGCACCGCCGCCGACCACCGGCAGTGTGAACCCGGTCGCCGGACGCAGATACCCGGCGAGCAGCCCGGCGACCTCCCGGGCGCCCTTGTCGGCGGCGATGATCCGGCTGTTGGGCCCCAGCGCGAAGGGGCGGTCGTCCGGCCGCGAGGTCTGCTCGACCGGGACCGGGATGATCCGGCCCGCGGGCAGGCCGGCGCCGGGCCGCGGCCCGTTCCACACCTCCATGGCGAAGATCGAGTAGCCCCAGCCGGTGGCCGTCTCGACGCCCTGCATCCGTACGAACCGCACGGGCGCGGTGAGGCCGAGTTCGAGGATCTCGCGGCCGCCGGGGGCGTCCGGGACGTCGAGGGCGGTGCGCCAGGTCTTGCCGTCGTCGGAGACCTGGATCTCGTAGTGCGCGGCGCGCGCGGTCTCCCAGTGGATCGCCACATGGTGCACCGGGCTGGGCTCGGCGAGTTCGACCTGCACCCACTCGCGGTTGACGTCCGGATAACCGTTCTCCGGCGAGTTGGAACCCCAACGGGTGCTCAGATCACCGTCGTTGACATGCGAGGCGGCGAACCGCGCAGGGTCGCGGTCGTATTCGCTGGACGCGGTCGCGGTGCCGTCCCGGGCGACATCGCGCGCCGGCTCGGGCCAGGGGGAGTCCGCGGTGGGCGCCGCCCCCGCCGCGAACGCCGGTGCGGAGAAGGCAGTGGAGACGGAGGCCGCGAGCGCGGCGGAGCCGGCGACAGCCAGGACGGTTCTGCGGCGGACGGTCTGGTCTTCGGACGGTGCGGACATCGTCAACTCCGGCGGTGGGTACGGGCAACGGGCGGCCTTGCGGCCTGGCGGTACCCCGGGCGGCCGACGTGCGGGGCGCGAGCGGCCGTCCGGGGCGGGTGCGGGGGGCGGGATGATCGGGAACGTAGAGGCGTATGAGCTCAAGGGTCAAGAGGTCTACACCAGTAGAATTGAAAACACCTGGTGAGAGGCCCGGAGAGGAATATGAAAAACCCTCACTGGTCTAGTCCAAGTGGGGTGAATTCCCTGCCGGCCTGTGCCTGCCCTGCCTGCCCTGATGGCCTTGTACGCGCCCGCCCGGTGCCTACCGCCCGTGCCTACCGGGCCTTCGGCTGGAAATTGATGCGCTCACCGACCACGGGGAAGCCCGCCTTGGTGAAGTTCCCGGCCATGGGGAAATTGCCCTGATCTGTCCCCCCGGTGATGAACTCCGCGCCCTTTGCGACCAGAAAGTGCGTGCACTCCGCGAGAAGGTCATAGGCGTAGCCGCGACCGCGCTGCTCCGGAACGACTCCGATGAAACCGACGGTCGGCCCCGACGGATTGTGCGCCGGAATATGGATACCGGCCAACTCGCCCTCCGGCGTATACGCGAGCTGCCACCACTCCCGGGGAGAAGGGCACCAGTGGAAGAAGTCGATTTCCCCCTGTGCGGCCTGGTCGAGACCGCCTTCCGCCACCTCCCTGAGCGCATGGGCGTCCAGCGTCGCCGAATGGATCCGGCGCAGCGCCTCGAAGAACACGGAATCATCCGGTTCGGCACGGAAACGCAGCCGCCCCGGCCGCTCGGGCAGACCGCACTCCGGGGTCCACCGGTACAGAAAGCGCTCCACCAGCAGCTCGTACCCGGCGGCCTCGGCAGCGGCGAAACGCGCCTTTGCGGCCGCACACAGAACGGGTTCCTCCCGCCAGCCACCGGGAAGGTTGATCTCCAACTCGACCCGCCAGGGCGCGGAACGCAGCAGCTCGGCCCCCGCCTCCTCCTCGCCCTCGGCCACATCGAACCAGTTGACGTTCACCGGCTCCACATCGTCCGGGCCACCCCACCACGCCCCCCGCGCGACGACTTCCCCACCGCGCACGGCAACACGCATCCACTCGGGCCGGAACCGCGTACGGCGATGCCCCTCACGGGCACCCAGCGGATCGGGTATGGCGTCAAAGACACCGGCGTCACTCGAAGAGAGCGCGCGAACGACCAGATCGGTCATCAAATTCCTCCGGGAACAGACTGCTCGGAGCGCTCCCGGTCAGAACTCACACGCCACGCCGGGACAACGAAAAAGGGAGCGCTGAAGACCTGAAAACCGCACGGCACTCGCCTCCTTCCATCCACCTCAGAGCGTGAACCCACACCGTAGGCGACCACCGCCGACCCCGTCCACGCTTTTACGGCGGCCACGGGGCGCCTCACCTCCGCCGGCGCGAGCGGCGCGGCCTCAACAAGCCCTGCGCGCCCCGCCGTTGTGGTGTTCGTCTCCCTGGCGAGTGATCAAGAGAATTAAGGGGTAAGTCATTGACAGTTCAATGGTTGATCTTTATATTATTTTCCGGACGAGGACGAAGGCGGAGTGCGATGAGGGCGTTACCGGTTCGGCGAACAGGAGCGGTGCTGTGAGGAGTTCTGAGCAGGTGCCGGCGCAGCGGCACAGAGGGCGATGCACGGCGACCGTCACGCATGAGCCGCCCGTGACCCTGCTGCATGTGGTCTCCATGGAGGTGGCGATCGGGGCGGTGCGCGAGGCGCGCGAGGTGCTGACGTGGAGGCTCCCGGAGGTGGGCGTCGTCCCGGGCACCGTGTTCGCCGACGCCGTGCAGCTAGTGGTGAGCGAGCTGGTCGCCAACGTGGTGCGGCACGCCCCTGCTTCGCCGGTGGCGGAGGTCGGCGTCATGGTCGGCTCGGGCCAGTTGTTCATCGCCGTCGCGGACGAGGACCCGCGTCTGCCCGATCTGTCGCCGGACGCGATGGGCGGGGGCCTGCGCACGGTGGCCGAGTTGGCCGCGGCGTACGACGGCGACATCAGCCTCGCTCCCGCGGACGGCCGCAGCGGCAAGACCGTGCTCGTACGGCTCGCGATGCCGTGATGAGTGGCCGCGATCGCCAACAGCCGCCAGTCTGCGGGGAGTTGGCCTGACCGCGCGGCGGGGCGGCATCGGCGGGCCGACCTCGACTGGTCACCGGCGGTTTCCTACGCCCTCGTCCACGAGGCCGGTCTAGGGTCGCCCCCATGGCAGAGCCCTCCTTTCTGACCGCCGTCCGTGAGTCGTACGACACGATTGCCGTCGACTACGTCGAACGCGTCCCGCCTCCAGGCGAGTTGGACCCGCTGTCACGGGCGATGCTGGCGGGGTTCGCCGAACTGGTGCGGGCGGCCGGGCTCGGGCCGGTCGCGGATCTGGGGTGCGGCCCCGGCCGGGTGACGGCGCATCTGGCCGGGTTGGGGGTGTCCGCGTTCGGTGTCGATCTGTCGCCGAAGATGATCGGGCTGGCCCGGCACGCCTACCCGGATCTGCGGTTCGCCGAGGGCTCGATGACCGGGCTGGAGACGGGGGACGGCGAGCTCGGCGGCATCCTGGCCTGGTACTCCACGCACCACACGCCCCCGGAGTGGCTGCCGGCGGTGTTCGCGGAGTTCCATCGCACGCTGGCGCCCGGCGGTTATCTGCTCTGGGGGGACTATGTCGGCGATGAACGGCTGCGACCGACCCGGGGCTATGGCCGTCCGGTGTCCTACGAGTCGTATCTGCTACCCCTGGACCGGATGGTCGGTCTGCTGGAGCAGGTCGGGCTGGTCGTCACCGCGAGGCTGGAGCAGGCGCCCGGTGGGCGGGTGCACAGGTCGCGGGCCTGCGTGCTGGCGCGCAAGCCCGAAAAGCCCTGACGGGGGGTTGCTCCTGCGGCGAGGCCGCTTCATGCCGCGTCGAGGGCACCCCCGTCACCCGATCCGGAAGCGTTGGCGGTACTCGCCCGGGGTGATGCCCAGGGAGCGGCGGAAGGCTCGGGTGAGGGTGTCCGTGGTGCCGAAACCGCAGGTGGAGGCGACTCTGGCGAGGGTGTCGTCGGCGGTTTCCAGACGGTTTCTCGCCGCCTCTACGCGCGCCGCCTCCACATAGGCCGCGGGCGTCGTCCCCAGTTCCTGTTTGAAGATGCGGGTGAGTTGGCGGTCGCCGATGTGCAGGCTCTCGGCGAGATCGGCGACGGTGAGTGGTTCCGTGAGGTGCTCGGTGATGTGATGGCGGAGTTCGTCCACCCGCTTGGTGGTCGAGACCGGTTCCAGCGGCACGCTGAACTGGCTCTGGCCGCCGGGGCGTTTGAGGTAGACGACGAGTTGGCGGGCGACCTTCTGGGCGAGGGCCTCACCGAAGTCCTCGGCCACCAGGGCCAGTGCCAGATCGAGGCAGGAGCTGATCCCGGCCCCGGTCCACACCTCGCCGTCGCGGATGAAGATCGGGTCGGCGTCGACCTCGATCTCCGGGTGTTCCGCGGCGAGTTGGGCGGCCGTCGACCAGTGTGTCGTCGCCCGCTTCCCGTCCAGCAGTCCCGCCGCGGCGAGGATATGGGCGCCCACGCACACCGAGGCGACGCGGCGGGCGCGTGGCGCCAACTCGGCGACGCGGCGGACGACTTCGGGGTCGACCAGAGCCGCGACCCGGCGGTACTCGTCGACGCTCACCGCCCCGGGGACGATCACGGTGTCGATCCCGCGGCCGGCCAGGTCCCCGAAGGTCGTGTCGGGCAGCACCCGCACCCCGGCCGATGTCGTCACCGGGTCGAGTGTCTCGGCGGCGATGAGCACCCGGTACCCGGTGGGCCCGTCCAACTCCCGTCGCAGGAGGGAGAACACCTCGGGCGCGCCCGTGACATCGAGGAGGTCGACCCGGTCGAAGACCACCACGACCACCAGGCGTTCGACGGTGTTCCTCCGGCCCATGTTCTCTCCTGGTTGAGGGATGTCGGATTCTGCGGGTTGCATGTCATTGCCGACGCCGCTTCGTGGAACCTAACGTCGAAGTATCCCGGCCGGCAAACCCCGGTCGCGGCGTACGGAGGCGAGAAGACAGTCATGGCGCGCACCACGTTGAGGCAGCTCAACGGATTCGACGACACCCCGGCCGCGCTGGCCGATTCGACGTTGATCATGGTCGACTACCAGAACACCTACACCCGGGGTGTGATGGAGCTGGACGGCTGGGAGCCGGCGCTCGACGCGGCCGCCGAACTGCTCCGCCGGGCACGGGAGGCCGGTGCGGGCGTCATCCACATCGTCAACGACGGCGGGATCGGCACGCCCTACGACATCCGTGCCGAGATCGGGCGGATCCATCCGAAGGTCGCCCCGGTGGCGGGCGAGCCGGTGGTCGCCAAGACCGCGCCGAACGCCTATGTCGGCACCGGCCTGGGCGAGTTGGTGGACGCCGCCGACCGGAAGGACGTCGTCATCGCCGGGTTTATGACCCATATGTGTGTGACGTTCACCGCCGAGGGCACCTTCCTGCACGGGAAGAGGCCGACGGTCGTCGCCGACGCCTGCGCGACCCGGCCGCTGGCCACCGCCCTCGCCGAAGTGCCGAGCGCGCAGGTGCACCACAGCGCGCTGGCGACCATCGCGGACCTCTACGGTCCCGTCGTCGCCACCGCCGCCGACCTGGGGTGAGTCGGCGGCCGGCGTTTCACGGCAGCGGCCTGGGCGTGAGTTCCGTTTCGATGAGGCGGTTCAGGTGGCGGCGGGCGTCCTGGGTCGTCAGTGGGGGTGTCTGGCGGAGGTGCTGGAGGGCCAGGCCGTCGGCGAGGGCGGCGAAGCGGGCGGTGGTGCCGTCGAGGTCGTCGCAGGTGAACTCTCCCTCGGCGATGCCCCGTTCGACGAGTTGGCGGATCTGGCGGTGCCAGTCCGTGTAGCGCTGGGCCTGGCCGCGGGCGAAGGTCTCGTCGGTGCCGCGTCCCCCGGTGTTGCAGTATTCGAACCACATGCGCCAGTGGCGGTCCGTGTCCTCGGTGAACAGGGCGTCGATCATCAGCCGCAGGCCCTCGGCACCGCTGGTGGCCCGCTCCGCGGCCTCGTTGAGCGCCGCGTAGTACCGCTCGATGTGCAGGATCATCGCCTCGGAGAGGATCTCCTGGACACTGCCGAAGTGGTACGTGACGGTGCCGACGGACACCCCGGCCGCGGCGGCGACGGCGCGTACGCCCACCGCGTAGCCGCGTTCGGCGATCAGGGGGACGGCCGCCTCCACGATGAGGCGGCGCCGTACCTCGGTGGGCTGGCGGGTGCGGTCCGCGGCGGCGACGGCGCGGCGCGGGGTCTTGGGTGTCGTCATCCCGAGGTCCTCGGGGTGGTGCGGTGCCAGGTGCGGTTGGCCACTGTCTCTCCGTTCGCCCGTGCTTCGATGCGGCTGTCCATCACGAAGTCTGCGGCTGTGGCCCGCAGTTCGGTGCGGGTCGTGATCTCGGCGTCCCAATCCTCCCCGCGACGCAACCGGATGTGCCACTCGGAGACGGCGACCGCGGACCGCGGATCGCCGCTGCGGATGCGGTATGTCTCCCGTGCGCTCTCCTCGTACCGCAGTCCGTCCGGATAGGTGCGCGATCCGCCGTAGCCGGGGTCGACCTCCAGGGTCCACTCTCCCGCGGCCACGTCGTGGGTGACCAGCCGTTCGGGGCGCGGTGTCGCGGGAGCCTCGTGGGTGACGGGCAGCGGGGGTGCCTGCTCGGGGTCCTCGAAGCGGATCTCCGGCTCGTCCCCCGACTCCTCGCCCGGCTCGCGCACCGGCAGCAGCAGGGCGCTGTCGGCGGGGCGCACGGTCAGTTCGCCGCGTTCGCCGTGCGGCCAGACCCACGGCCAGTACGTGTCGGAGACGGCGACCCGGATGCGGTGGCCGGGTGGGAACGCGTAGCCGGTGCCGGTGAGTTCGAACTCGACGTCCTCCCAGGTGCCGGGTGTCCACTCGGTCACCCGGTCCCGTCCGCGTCGGGCGAGCAGATTGAGCACGCCCCGGGTCACCAGCGTCGAGGAGCCGTCGGGCGCCACGTCGCAGAGGCGGGCGATCACATGGGCGCGCGGGGTGGCGCTGTCGAGGCGGAGCCGCAGGCGGGGGCGGCCGAGTATCTCGATCCGCTCGGGGAGCACTTCGGAGTCGAAGCAGACGGACCGCCCGTCCTCCTCGCGCTGGTCGGGCGGCAGATCGCCGGCGTTGCCGTAGGGGAAGAAGCGGCCGGAGTCCACACCGGTGTGCTGCGGGGAGCGCACGGTGACGACCGCGCCGGGGCCGCTGTCCGTGCCCAGCGGCCGCACGCGCCAGAGGGTCCTCCGCGACGGCCATTCCGTGTCGCCCACCCAGCGGCCGGGCATCACCTCGTACGAACTGGCGGGCGGGACAGGGTCGTTGACCCAGGACCGCAGCAGGGGTTCCGCCATGGCGCCGGTGTCCTCGTCCTTCAGCCAGTGGTCCCACCAGCGGAGGGTCTCCTGGAGGAAGCCGATCGCGGGGCCGGGCGGCAGCCCGCGGTCGGGGTACTGGTGGGACCAGGGGCCGATGATGCCGCGGACGCGGTCGGCCGGCAGACGCTCCACCAGGCGCAGCACGGCGTCGCGGTACGGGTCGTTCCAGCCGCCGACCGCCAGTACCGCCGCCCGCACGGACCCGTAGTCCTCGCAGATGCTGCCGTGCCGCCAGTAGGCGTCCCGCTGCTGGTGGTCGAGCCAGGTGTGCAGGAAGGGTTCGAGGGCGTCGAGGCGTTCGCGCCACATCGGCAGCCAGCGGTCGCCGCCGACGGACTTCGGGTCCGGTGGCCGTGCGGCGAAGGCCAGCATGGTGCCGGACCAGGCGGCCATGTCGATGCCGAGGACGGCGCCGCCGGTGTAGTGGACGTCGTTGTCGTAGCGGTCGTCGGTCGAGCAGACCGTGACGATCGCCTGGAGGGGTTCGGGGGCGAGGGCCGCGATCTGGAGCGAGTTGAAGCCGCCCCAGGAGATGCCGAACATGCCGACCCGGCCGGTGCACCAGGGCTGTGCGGCAAGCCAGTTGACGACATCGGCGCCGTCCGCGAGCTCCCGCGCGTCGTACTCGTCGCCGGGGGTGCCCTCGCTGTCGCCGTGCCCGCGGATGTCGACCCGGACGGAGGCGTAGCCGTGGCCCGCGTACCAGGGGTGGCGCTGGGCGTCGCGGGGCGCGGTCCAGTCGCTCTTGCGGTACGGCAGGTATTCGAGGAGTGCGGGGACCGGGTCCGCCTCGGCGTCGGCGGGGCGCCAGACGCGGGCGTGCAGCCGGGTGCGTCCGCCGTCCACCGGGATCCAGATGTCCTCGCGCACGACCCGGCGCTCGAAGTGTTCGCGGTATCTCACGCCGATCCCTCCGTGGCCGTCCCGTGCTCGGCGGGCGCGGGTCCGGTGTCCGTTTCCGTCGCCGGGCGCCAGCGGCGTACCCGGTGGCCGTGTCCGTGGTCCGTCCAGATGTCGTCCGGTTCGGCGGCGTCCGCCCAGGGGGTGGGGTCGGCGGTGAACGGGCGGGCGTCCGGGTCGGGTTCCAGGGCCGCCGCCATGAGCTGTCGGGTGTAGGGGTGGCCGGGCTCGCTGAACACGGCCTCGGTGGGGCCCTCCTCCACGACGACTCCGTGCCGCAGGACGACCACCCGGTCCGCGATGCCGCGGACCACGGCCAGGTCATGGCTGATGAACAGGCAGGCCAGATCGCGTTCGCGGCGCAGATCGTCCAGCAGCCGCAGTACGTCGGCCTGGACGGACACATCGAGTGCGGTGGTGATCTCGTCCGCGATCAGCACCTCGGGGCCGCCCGCCAGTGCGCGTGCGATGCCGATGCGCTGGCGCTGTCCACCGGAGAGCTGGGCGGGCAGCCGGTCGGCGAAGGCGGGGTCGAGCCGTACGTCGGAGATCAGTTCCCGGGCGCGGGCCGCGGCCTGGGTGCGCCCCTCGACGGTGCCGAAGAAGCGCAGCGGGCGGCGGATGGCGTCGCCCACCGAACGGCGCGGGTTGAGGGAGGTGTCGGCGTTCTGGAAGACGAGCTGGACGCGGCGCCGCAGTGCGAGGGGGCGCCTGCCCGCCGGGCGCGCGAGGTCACCGTCCGCGTGGGTCATGGTGCCGCCGGAGGGGGTGCGCAGCCCGGCCAGCGCCCAGGCGAGCGTGGACTTCCCGCTGCCCGACTCCCCGACGAGGGCCAGGACTTCGCCGCGCCGCACCTCGAAGGAGACACCGTCGACCGCCCGGGAGGACCCGTAGTCGATGGTCACATCCCGCGCCCGGACGGTGACTTCGGCCTCGGGGGAGAGCTCCGCCCGGGGCCGGATCTCCCGCTCCCCGGTCTCGCTCACCAGCGCGAGGCCCGAGTCGTCCAGCCGCGGCACACTCGCCAGCAGCCTTCTGGTGTACGGGTCCCGCGGCGCGGTGAAGAGGCGCCGCGTCGGTGCCGACTCGGTGATCCGGCCCGCGCGCAGCACCGTCACCTCGTCCGCCATGTGCGCGACCACCCCCAGGTCGTGGCTCACCAGCACGGCGGCCAGGCCGAGTTCGTCGCGCAGCGCGCCGATCAGGTCGAGGACGCTGCGCTGGGTGACGACGTCCAGGCCGGTGGTGGGCTCGTCCAGGACGAGGACCTTGGGGCGGGCGGCGATGGCCATGGCGATGGCGACGCGCTGCTGCTGGCCGCCGGAGAGTTCGTGCGGGTAGCGGCGGGCCAGCTCGGCGGGGCGCGGCAGCCGGACCTGTTCCAGCAGGTCGGTGACCGGCACCTCGCCGCCCGCCTCCGCGATCTGCCGCCCGATGCGCATGGACGGGGTCAGGGCGTGCCCGGCGTTCTGCGCGACCATGGCGACGGTGCCGCCGCGCAGCCGCCTCAACTCCCGTGCCGGCAGGGCGAATACGTCCTCTCCGTCCACCCGCACCGAGCCGCCCGTGATCCGCGAGCCGTGCCGCAGATGGCCGAGCAGGGTGGCCGCGAGGGTCGACTTGCCGCTGCCGGACTCGCCGACCAGGGCGAGCGTGTGCCCCTCCGCCACCTCGCAGGACACCTCCCGCACGACCGGTATGTCCCGGCCGCCCGAACGGTAGGCGACGGAAAGGGAGTTCACGGAAACGATCGGGGTCATCAGGAGCCCTCCCTGATCCGGTCCACGCCCCACGCCTTGGACAGGCCGTCGGCCGCGAGGTTGAGCCCCACCACCAGCGTGGCGAGGGCGATGATCGGCGCGAGGCTGGCCATCGGGACGACGGTGATCGCGGTGCGGTTCTCGGCGACCATCAGGCCCCAGTCGGGCGTCGGCGGGTCGGCGCCGAAGCCGAGGAAGGACAGCGAGGAGATCAGCAGCACCACCCAGGAGGCCCGCATGGCGAACTCCACACACACCACATCGGTGATGTTGGGCAGGACCTCCCGCCGCAGGATCGACCAGGTCCCCTCGCCCCGGGCCCGGGCCGCGGTCACATAGTCGGCGGGTACCACGGCCAGCGCCGCGCCCCGCACCACCCGCACGACCTGGGGCACGTACACCACGGCGATCGCCAGGACGATGACCGCGGGGCCGGTGCCGAGCGCCGTCACGATGACGAGGAGCGCGAGGAGCGCGGGCACCGACAGCACCGCGTCCAGGACACGGCCCAGTACGTCGTCGAACCAGCCACCGCGCAGCGCCGCCGCGCATCCGGCGATCGTGCCCAGCGCGACGGTCAGCACGGTCGCGGCCACCGACACCCCGAGTGCGTAGCGGCCGCCGTACAGGACGCGGGCGAGGACGTCGCGCCCGTACTGGTCGGTGCCCGCCCAGTGCTCCAGGCTCGGGCCGAGCAGGGCGTGCGAGGCGTCGGCTCCGACGGGGTCGTAGGAGGTGAGGAGCGGGGCGAGCACGGCGATCAGCACATGCACGGCGACGATCGCCAGACCGGCGAGGGCGGTGCGCGAGGAACGCAGCGTGCGCCAGACACGTGCCGCACGCGCCGCGGGGGCGGCCGGCGCGGTGCCGGTACCGGTGTCGCTGCCGCTGTCGAGGGTGGTCATCGGGTCCTCCCTCCGGTACGGAGCTTGGGGTTGAGGGCCATGGCGCCGAGGTCCGCGGCGAGATTGCAGAGGACGTAGATCACGGCGCTGATCAGTGCGATGGCCTGGATGACGGGCAGATCGCGGTTCTGCACCGAGGACAGCATCAGCTTGCCGACGCCCGGGTAGTTGAAGACGTTCTCGACGACGGCGACGCCCCCGGCGAGCGTGGCGACGTTCAGCGCGACCACGTGCAGGACCGGCAGCAGCGCACCGGGCAGCGCGTGCCGGGTGACGACCCGCCAGGTGGACAGCCCCTTCAGCCGGGCCGTGGTGACGTACTCGCTCGCCATCACATCGATGACGGACGTCCGGGCCATGCGCACGATGTACGCGGCCATGACCACGGCGAGCGCCAGCGCCGGGAGCCAGACGGCGGGCAGCAGCCGGGCGGCGCTCGCCTCGGGGCCGTACAGCACGACGGCGGGGAACCACGGCAGCGCGATGGAGAAGCAGAGCACCAGCACGGTGGCGACCACGAATTCGGGGATGCTCATGCCGACCAGGCTGACCGTCGAGATCAGATGGTCCGGCCACCGGTCCCGGTACAGCCCCGCGAGGACGCCCAGTACGAGCGCCCCGGTGACCGCGAACAGCACCGTGACCAGCGCGATGAGCGCCGAGTTGCCGAGGTGCGTGGTGACCTCGCTGCCGACGGGCCGGCCGGTGACCAGGGAGGTGCCGAAGTCCCCGTGCAGCGCCCCGCGTATCCAGTCCACGTACCGCTGCCAGGCGGGCTGGTCGAGTCCCAGCTTTCCGCGCAGGGCGGCGACGGCGTCCGGGGTGGCGTCCTTGCCGAGGACCTGGGTGGCGACATCGCCGGGCAGGGCCTGCACGGCGAGGAAGACGATCACGGAGGACAGGACGAGCGTGCCGACCGCCGAGCCCACACGCCGGGCGATGAACGACAGCATGGTCACGCTCCCTTCAGGCCGATGCCGAGATAGTCGAACTCGAAGCCGTGCTCGGCGTATCCGCGCACCTGCCGGGAGATGCCGACCAGCCGGTCGGCGAACATCGGGGTCATCGCCCCGCCCCTCTCGATCACCATCGTCTGCGCCTCGCCGTACAGGTCGTGGCGCTTGGCGTCGTCGGTCTCGCGTCTGGCCCGGTCGAGGAGCGCGTCGAAGTCCTTGTCGGACCAGGCGGTCTCGTTGTAGGAGGAGCCGCCGCGGAAGATCTCGGTGAAGAGCTGGTCGATCGGCCGGCCGGTGAACCAGTAGGTCGCCATCAGCGGCTTCTTCATCCAGATCTGCGTGTAGTACGAGTCCGCGGCCGCCGTCTTGACCCGGACCCGGATCCCGGCCCGCCCCGCCGAGTCCCGGTAGGCGAGTGCCATGGGCGTGAACAGCGGGTCGTAGGCGGAGGTGTAGAGGTCGACGGCCAGCCGCTCGTGCCCCGCCTGCTTCAGCAGATAGCGCGCCTTCTCCGGGTCGTGCGCGGGATGCGCGGAGATGTGCGCCGGGTCGGAGGGCGGCACCGGGTTGTCCCAGCCGGCGCTGCCGGCGCCCTGGAGGGCGGCCTTCACCACATGCTCGGGGTCGTAGGCGAGCTTCATCGCCTGCCGCACCCGGACATCGGTGAAGGGCTTCTCCGTGGTCAGCATCGGCAGCACATACCACTGGGCGTTCTTCACCCGGGCCACGGTGGCCCGGTCGGAGGCGGCGACCACCCGGGCCGTCGCGAAGTCGAGGTTGGTCTGGGAGAGCAGGTCGACCTGGCCCGCCAGCAGCGCGTTCGAGCGGGCGGACATGTCGGCGACCGAGTAGAAGGCGATGGCGTCGAGCACGGGCCGCCCCGCCCAGTGGTCGCGGTACGCGGTGACGCGCCCCGGTCCGGCCGGCGCGAACGACTCCAGCCTGAAGGGGCCGGTGCCGATGCCGGTGCGCCCGATGGACTTCGCGCTGCCCTTGGGGATGACGTAGCAGTTGTAGTGCGTCAGCAGGCTGGGGAACTCCGCGTTCGGGGTCTTCAGCGGGACCACCAGCGTGTGCGGGTCGGGGGTGCGCAGCGTCTTCGGGTCGATGAGCGGCGCGAAGACACCGGCCTGCGGGGACGCCACCGCCTTGTCCAGGATGTGGCGCAGGGTGTAGACCGCGTCGGCCGCGGTGAAGGCCCGCCCGTCGTGGAAGGTGACGCCCTTGCGGAGGCGGAAGGTCCAGGTGGCGGCCTTGTCGTCGGGCTCCCAGGACTCGGCGAGGTCGGGCGCGAGCAGACCGTCCGCACCGATCCGCACCAGCCGGTTGTAGAGGGCGCCCAGATATTCGTACGCGGACAGGGAACTGGCCGGATCCAGCGTCTCGGCGTCGGAGGCGGCCGGCCGGGCGATCCGCAGGGTGCCGCCGCGGGCGGGCTCGCCCTTGAGCGCGGCGGCGGGCAGGACGGGGGTGGACGAGGCCCCCGTACAGCCGGTGAGCAGCCAGGACGCGCCCAGCGAGGCGGCGCCCGCGGCAAGGACCGACCGCCGCCCAGGGTGGTGGGTGTCGGGCATGAACCGACCGTCCTTCCCACTTATTCGTTCAGCGGAACGATTGAGTAAAGTCCGTGAACGATAGCCAGCCGGCGGTTTCACGCCAACCCCTGGAGTGCGGAAAGCCACTTCGGAGACCCAGTCGTTACGCGGCCGCGAGCCGGCCCCTTCGCGTCACCTTCGGGTCAACTGGCCCGAATCCCCGGCAGGTTGAACCGGCCCGAGAGGACCATCTGGAAGGAAGCGAACAAACGGGGCGGTCGCCGGGCCGCAGGGCCGGGGGAGACTCGTGGAGAAGGTTTTCGACAGCAAGGACTTCCCGGCGCGAGAGGCGTTCGCCGCCTGGGAGGACATCACCGCGAACGCCGTGATGCCGACCGCGCTCAAGCTGGTCGGGACCGGCGCCTTCCGCGGCTGGTTCAGCGCGATGCCGCTGGGCGCGGTCCAGGTGTCGGCGATGGCGTACTCGTCCCTGCTCGCCCGCAGGACCCCCGCGCTGATCCGCGCCGGGGACCCGGAGATCCTCGCCCTCGGCTCCATGAACTCCGGCCCCAGCGCGATCGAACAGGGCCGCAACCACGCCGCGCTCAAGCCGGGCGAACTCGTGCTGTTCGAAAGCTCGCGCCCGTTCGACAGCTATTCCGACGGCGGGACCGTCCTCATCCAGTTCCCCCGTACGCTGCTGCCCTTTCCGGCCCGCCATCTCGACCAGCTCATCTGCCGCCCCCTGCCCGGCGATCACGGCATGGGGCGCCTGCTCACCTGCTTCCTCTCCCACCTGGCGGAAGACCGCACCCAGTACACGCCCCACGACGCCGTACGACTCGGCACCGTCGGCCTGGACCTGGTCACCGCCGCACTCGCGCACGTCCTGGAACGCGAGGAGGCGATCGGCTCCGACTCCCGCCGCCGCGTCCTGTATCTGCGGATCACCGCGTTCATCGAGCACCACCTCGGCGACCCGGACCTCACCGCGGGGAAGGTGGCCGCGGCCCACCACATCTCGGTCCGCTCACTGCACCGCCTCTTCCAGCAGCACGGCACAAGCGTCCGCTCCTGCGTACGGGGCCGGCGCCTCGAACACTGCCGCCGGGACCTGGACGACCCGTCGAAGCGCCAGGTGCCGATCCACGCCATCGCGGCACGCTGGGGATTCGCCCACGCCGCCGACTTCACCCGCGCCTTCCGCACCCTGCACGGCGTCACGCCCAGCGACTACCGAAACCGCGTGCACGGCACCCGAGTTGGCACACAGCGCCAAGTACCCGGCACACCCGGCTAAGGCGCCACAGGCCACTTCCCGGGACGATCGGAACGTCGCGGTCGACAGGCGAGGAAGCGACCGAGGAAGCGAGCAAACCAAGCGACCGAGGAAGCGGCCAACGAGGCGACTGCGACGCGGAATTCGATCGGGCCACGCCCCTGAACCGACGTGGCCCACTCCACCCACGGGGAGGAACCCACATGCCCAAGTTCAGAATCGCTCTCGCCGCGGCCGGCACCGCGGCACTGCTCGGCGGCCTGTCGGCTCCGGCGGCCAGCGCCGCGCCGACCGCCAGCGCCGCTCCGGCCGCCTCCGTCGCCGCTCCGGCCACCAGCGCCCGATACACCTGCTCCGCCGGCTACTTCTGCATCTACAGCGGCTGGAACGGCGGCGGCAGCCGCTGCCAGTGGAAGTCCGCCAAGGTCTCCGACACCGCCGCGAACTGCAGCTTCATCCGCAGGGGTTACAAGGTCAAGTCGGTCTGGAACGGCACCGGGAAGCGCAAGCAGTTCTACACCAGCACCAACTACCACCACCGCATCGGCTCCACCCGCGCCGGCTCCGGCGGCAACCTCCAGGGCAACTACCAGATCCGCTCCTTCAAGCCCCAGTAGCCGACCCCCGCCTTCCCGACTCTGTGTCTGCGGACGCCGACGCGGAGTCGGGAAGCATGGGCCGGGCGATTGTCAGTGGCGCCCCGTAACGTCTTCCCCAGTGGTCACGAGCGCCGATGGGGCGCCGGGCTTCAGCCTGGGGAGAGGTGTGGCATGACGCAGGGGGAGCGTTCGCATACGTATCTGGAGCTGTCCCAAGACGGCGGCGGTGCGCACAAGTTCTACGAGGTGACGGTGGAGGGGACGGTCGTCTCGGTGCGCTACGGCCGGATCGGCGCCGCGGGCCAGCAGCAGACGTCGAGCTTCCCCACGGTGGCGAAGGCGCAGGCCGCCGCCGCCAGGAAGATAGGGGAGAAGGTACGCAAGGGGTACGCGCCGGCGGTCCAGGGCGGGCGCGCCCCACGCCCGGTGACGCGCCGCCAGGTCTCCTCGGCTCCCTCGCGGGCCCGCAGTGTGGCGCCCGTCCTGTGGCGCTTCCGCACCGGCTCCGCGGCCTTCGGCATCCACATCGACGAGGACCGCTGCTGGGTGGGCAACCAGTCGGGCGATGTGTACACCCTCAGCCACAGCGGCGAGGTCCTGGCCCGCTACGCCCTGCCCGACGGCGTCAAGTGCCTGGTGGCGGACGACTTCTGGATCTACGCGGGCTGCGACGACGGCAAGGTCTACGACCTGTCCTCCAAGCTCCCGTTCGCGGCGTACGACATAGCCGCCGATGTGGACATCTTCTGGCTGGACATCCACGAGGGGGTGCTGAACGTCTCCGACCGGGGCGGCGGTCTGACCGTGATCGACCACGAGGACGAGTACCAGTGGTCACGCAAGTCGAACGGCGCCCACGCCTGGATGGTCCGCGCCGACGGCCAGGCCGTGTACCACGGGCACCAGGGCGGTGTGACGGCCTACGCACCGGACGGCGGCGGCGAGTTGTGGCATACGCCCCTCCAGGGCGGCGTGCTCTTCGGCTGGCAGGAGGACAGCGCCGTGTACGCGGGGACGGCCCGGCACACGGTGCAGCGGTTGTCGAAGGCCACGGGGCGGATCGAGGCGACGTACCGCTGCGACGACGCGGTCTACTCCTGCGCCACCTCCCCGGACGGCCGCCATGTCTTCGCCGGCGACAGCTCCTCCTCGGTGTACTGCTTCGACGCCGACGGCACCCGCCTGTGGAAGCTGGGCACCGGCAGCGGCTCCGCGCTGTCCATGCAGTACCTCGACGGCAGGCTGTACATGGTGACCACGGACGGCTCCCTGGTCTGCGTGGACGCCTCCGAGCACGCGATCACGGCAGCGCAGTCGGGCACGGTCCCGACCGCGGTGGACGTCAAGTACAGCGCGACCACGCCCACTTACACCCCGGCGACGACGGTGGCCGAGGTGCACACGGTGTCAGCGCCACCGGCCGACGGGGTGGTGGTCGAATGCATCCAGGAAGGCGCGCGGCTACGGGTCCACGTCCTCTCGGACGGCTATGAACCCTCCTGGAACGTGCAGTTCCCCCGCGGAATCCGGCAGAGCGGCGCCCGCTATGTGGTCGACGCCCTGCACCCGGCGGCGGGCGGCTTCTACCGCGTCCGCGGCGAGATACGCCGACTGCTCTGACCGGCCACCCGATGCCGACGCGCACGTGCCTCAGCCGGCGAGCGGACCCGTGCCGGTCGCCTCCGCGCCGATCTCACCGATGTAGCAGAGCATCCGGTAGTCCGTTCCGGGCTCGATGTTGACGAAGCCATGGCGCTCGTAGAAGCGGCGGGCGTCCACGTCGATCTCGTCGACATTGATGTGCATCTCGCCACCGCCGCGCCGACGTGTCTCACGCACGGCGGCGGCCAGCAGCGCCGTGCCGATGCGGTGGCCGCGCAGATCCGGGCGGACGTACAACTCGTCCAGTACGGCGAGGAGTCCGTCGCAGTACACGGTCGGGCGCAGCGTGACGACGGCGTACCCGGAGGGCTCGTCCCGTGGCCCGGCGAGCAGTGCGAAGGCCGCGGGGTCGGCGAGCAGGCGCCGGAAGCGGGGCAGCAGGACCGCGAAGGGAGGCTCCTCGGTGCCGAACTCCGCGCCGAAGTCGATCTGCAACCGGGTCAGCGTCTCGGCGTCGGTGACGGCGGCGAGGGCGATGGGGGTGCTGCTGCTCGGCGTCGTCAAGGGACCTTCCCGCGCTTGTGTTCCCGGCGGTCGATACATTCGGCCGACAGATGAAGGGTAGGGCAACCACCCACAGCGGCCGGGTAGTTCGCCGTCCGCCGGCTCTTCCGGATCGAGGAGGTGACCGAGTGATGCGATGGATTCCGGTCGGGCGGTATCTCGGCGTCCAGGAGGGAGAGCCGGAGTTTCAGCTCGGATTCGAGGTCCTGCCTGTCAGCGAGCAGGCGGTCGCCGCCTGGCATCGGGTGCGGGCATCGCTGCTGCGCCGGGGCGGATTGCCGGTCGGGGACGAGATCGACGGTGCCGTACTGGCGGAACTCCTCGGCTGCGGACTGCTGCTCGACGTTCCGCAGGACTGGTCGGAGTTCGCCGGGGAGTACCGGCTGATGTCAACGCTCATGGGGCATCGGGTGCTTGGACGCGGTGGGGCCGGCGGGATCGGTGGGGCGGCGGGGGCGGCGCAGCTCAGCGAGTATCTGCCCGGCTCCATCGAGTACGCGCCGCCGGAGAGCTGGATCATCGAGCCGGAGGTGCATCTCGTCTGGACGTGGTGCGACCGGGCCGGTTCGCTGCGCGAGCTCGCCGAGCGCGTCGGGCAGGACACCGTCGACGTCGTCGCCGCCGGATGCCGTCTCGCAGAATTCGGCGCGGCCTTCTTCGACCGTGCGGGTCCCGGCAGCAGACCGTCGCGTGCCTTCGTACTGGAGGCGAGACCGGTCATCGAACCCTCCCCGGAACCAGGGCTTCAGGGCCGGCTCATCTGGTGGGCGGACGGGGTGCGGGACTGGTGGGACCGGGTCCACGACCGCCTCGCACCTCCGGAACGGGTCGGCTGGGCCGCCGCGGGCCAGTTCCTCGGCGCGGACGGCGACGGCGGGCACCACATCCGGCTCGGCGATCGGATCCACCACCTGGACCGGCTCCAATTCCGCATGTGGGGACGGGCGTTGACCAGGATCGGTTCGCGTGACTGGGTGGTCGCCGACGCCTCGGGAGCCGTCGACCGCACTGCCACGACGGCACCGTTCGACGAACTGGTGGCGGCCGGGCTGCTCCTCGGGATCGGGGTGTCGGGCGAGTTCGCACACCGCGTACGGCTCGTTCCGCGTCATCTGCCCGACCACGAGGACGATGTCATCGGACCGCCGCGGGGGCTGGCGCGCGAGGTGCTGCTCTTCTCCCACCTCGAACCGGACCTGGCCACGACGCTGGCCGCGATCGCCGAAGGCAGCGACTCGGACCCGGCGACACTGCTGCAAGCCCTGATCACCCGGACCCACGGCGGCCTCCGCGAACTCCTGCAGAGCTATGCCTGGCTCGACACCGTGTGACCGGCGGCGCCCCCCGGCGGCCCCGGCCTAGCCGCCGAAGTCGGCCTGTGCCTCGGCCCGGTACTGGCTGGGCGACATCTGCGTCGCGGCCCGGAACGCTCGGGTGAACTCGGCGGGTCGCGGGAAGCCCCACCGGCGGGCGATCGAGCAGATGGCGAGGTGGTTCAGGGAGGGATCGGCCAGATCGCGCCGGCAGCGGTCCAGACGCCGGCATCTGATGTAGGCGCTGACGGAGGTGCCGTGCTGCTGGAACACCCGGTGCAGATGCCGCAGCGAGATCTGGAGGGACGCCGCGACCGCCGGCGGCCCCAGTTCCGGAAGGTGTAGCTGCCGGCCGATGAAGCCGGTGGCGCGCAGGAACAGCACACTCTGCGGCAGCCGTCCCGGGTGGGCGTTCTCGCTGTCGAGGTGATGCGCCAGGGTGGAGGTGGCCAGATCGAGCGCGATACCACCCAGCCGCGCCTTGTCCTGCGGGCTGTACTGCTGCTCGCCGTCGGCCAGGGCCACCATGAACTGCGCCAGCAGGCTCCCCACCCCCTCCGTGCCCGGCAACGGTGTGGCCAGCATCCGGGCGAGGCCGTTCCGCGGCAGCGGCAGCAGACGTTTGGGGAACTGCATCAGCACCGACTCGGACCCGCCCCCACCCTCTCCCACCCGCGCGGTGAAGGGCCGCGAACTGTCGTAGAAGACCAACTCCCCACGCCCCAGGCAGGCTTGGGAGTCGCCCTGGTCGATGCTCTGGTGGCCGCTGCGGACCAGGGCGATCTGGTACTGCTCCGGGTCCGACTGCCGGATCAGCCGAGGGGTGCGCCGGGACACCAGCGGCCCGTAGGACATCGAGGAGAGCTGGGCGGCACCCACGTTCACCGCCCGGAGCCGGGCCTGGAAGGCGGCCGTGTCCGGGATCTCGAACTGTGTGGTCAGCAGCGCCTTCGACGTGGTGTCCAGCCACGCCTCGGAACGTTCGGCCGCCGGGAGAGCGGCACTGTCGAAGACCGTCTCCACCAGAGAACCCCGTTCGCGGTACCGATCGGCAGAAAGTCTCCCCCAGCGCCCGGGCGGATCAACAGTGCGTTATACGCCAATAGTTGTGCACGTCAGGACAGGCTCTCCGCGGACTCCCCGCTCGGCAAGCGGTTTTCGGCAACGGCGTCGTGAACACACCGCCCAACTGGGGCCGGGGCGCGGGCAGTTAGGTACTCGGCAGTTCCTCGGCGGGGAGTCGGCCCGAGTGCACCGCGTCGACCAGGGCCTGGTGGTCGCGCTCGTTCTGGTCGGCGTAGGACTCCGCGAACACGGCCAGCGCGCGGTCGAACACCTCCCCGCTGCCCAGATACGCGGCGATGGCGACGCGGTCACCGGAACGCGCATGTGCACGGGCCAGGGTGAGCCCGCACACCCGCCCGAAGGCCTCCATCCCCTTCGGCCGCATCTCCTCCGGCACCGCGATGCCCTTCCAGTCGCGCAACTGCCGTACATAGAAGTCGCGTTGCCTGCCGTCGAGGCCGTCGACCCGTTCCCAGCCGAGGAAGATATCGCTCGCGGCCTGCATCAGACGCTGCCCCGACACCACCCGCTGGCCCTGGTTGCGGTACCGGCTCTCCCCGACGTGCGCGGCCAGTACGGAGGTGTCGGCCTCCTTGGCCTGGAGGAAGAGCGGGTCCCGGCCGTCGCGACCGGTCAGCAGGATGATCCAGCACCGGGTGCCGACACTGCCGACGCCCACCACCTTGCGGGCGACATCCACCAGTTCGTAGTCCGCCAGCAGCGCCCGCCGGTCGGACGGCAGCGTCTTGCCGTACCGGTGGATCAGGCCGCTCAACTGGCCCTCCAGAGCGCCGCGTTCGACATCCGGCAGCAGCGCGCCGATCGGGATCAGCAGCGGCGGATCCGCCGCGATCCGGGTCCGTCCTGCGACCGTCTCGGTGAGCTTGTCGAACGCCTGCAGATTGTCCCGGCCACGGGCTTTCGCCATCGAACGGGCGAGGTTCTTCTGGCCCCGCTTGTGCAGCGACTGCGTGGCGAGCGCCTCCAGGACCTCGGCGTCGATCTTCTCGTACCAGATGGCGAGGTTCCCCATCCCGGCGAAGCGGATCATCGACTCGCGGTACGAACGGACCGCCGAGGTCACGATGCGGGCGCGCTCCGCGTCGTCGAAGCCGTTGGCCCGCGCCGCGATGACCAGGCTGGCCGAGAGCCGCTTCACATCCCACTCCCAGGGGCCGGGCAGCGTCTCGTCGAAGTCGTTGATGTCGAACATCAGGTCCCGCTCCGGTGAGGCGAGCAGCCGGAAGTTCAACAGGTGTGCGTCACCGCACAGTTGGGCCGTGAGCTCGGAACGCGGGCTGCCGGCGAGGTCGGCCGCCATGATCGCGGCCGCACCGCGGTAGAAGCGGAACGGGGACTCGATCATGCGGCCGTAGCGGATCGGGACGAGCTCCGGCACCCGCGCCGCCGACTGCTCCTCCAGGACCGCCAGCGGATCCGGCCGATCGGCGGCGGGCCGGTACTCGGCGTGCCCAGACCGCGGACAGCGCCGCCGCGCCTCCTTCCCCAGCGCCACCCGCTCCTGGGGCGTGAGGTGCGGCGAGGTACGCATCGCCGTGCCAGCCCTCCGCGCCATCGCAGACCTCCTACCCGGCCGTACGGCTGTCCGCGGATGCGGACATCGGCGGATGCAGTGCAGATATCGGCCTTATTCGACTCTAAATTCCATCGGGGCCGCTCGCACGGGGCGGGCGTTCGTTCCGCACTCAGAGGGGCTCGGGGGTATGGCCGGGGTCGGCGCCACCCAGGGCGTCGCCGTGGTCGCCGGTTCCGTCCTCGGCGGCCTCCTCACCGCGTTCGGCCTGCTCATGCCGCTGATCGTGGTCCCGTTCCTGCCCACCGCCGGGCCTCCTGGTCGCGACCCGGCCGCGCCGCGAATCCCGCACCACGTTCATCGACCGGCCGCGCCGGGTGCGGGCGGGCGACCCGAGGGTATGGCCGTTCCTGGCATCGCCCCGGCCCAGGCCGTGATCGTGCCGACGGCCCCGCATCAGGTCCGCCACCGTCAACTCGCGGCCGCGAGACGTGCGGGGGGGCGGACCGCAGTCCGTCACGCGGTGATGTTGGCGCTGTCGCCGCCGGTCGCGGCGAAGCTGGTGCCGCTGACCATGCGGGCCTCGTCGGAGGCGAGGAACACCACCAGCGGAGCGACATCCTCCGGCTCGACCCAGGGCACGCCGAGCGGCAGTTTCCTGCGCTGTGCGGCAGCCGCGGTCCGCTCGTCCCGCTCCAGCTCGCCGGCGGGTTCGTTGCCGCCGCTGCGGATGATCTGCGCGTAGCGGTCCTCGTGCCGGGTGAGCGCGGTGTTGATCAGGCCGGGGATCACGGCGTTGACGGTGATGCCGTACCGCCCGAGCTCCAGCGCGGCGGACTTCATCAGCCCGATCAGGCCCCACTTGGACGCCGAGTAGCCGCTGCCGTCGAGGGTGCCGTGCTGGCCCTGGGTGGACGAGGTGACGATGATGCGTCCGCCGCCGCGTTCGACGAGCAGCGGGGCCGCGACCCGGAGGACGTTGGCGGTGCCGGTGAGGTTGATGTCGATCTGGTCGTGCCACAGCTCGTCGCTCATCTCCAGCAGCGGTGCGAAGCCCTGGACACCGGCGTTGGCGAAGACCACGTCGACCCCGCCGAACCGGTCGGCGACCTGCGCGAAGCCGTCCCGCACGGCGTCCTTGTCGCGCTGGTCGAAGACCACCGGCAGCCACTCGCCGCCGGCCTCCGCCACGAGCCTCCCGGTCTGTGCGAGGTCCTCGGCGGTGGCGGGCTCGTAGTCCATCGCGGAACTGGCCGGCCCGGCGATGTCCGCGCCGGCGACCCGGTACCCGGCCGCCGCGAACGCGACGGCGGTGGCACGGCCGATCCCGCGCGCCGCTCCCGTGATCACGACCACTCGGCTGTCATTCATCGCCTTCTCCTTTTCGACGTTTTCGCGGACAACGCTATGGGATGTCCACAAAGTGACGGGAGGAAGGCGGTGGGCGGGTTCGGGAAGTGGACAGGTCTCAGGGAGTGGACGGGCTCTGGTGCCCGGCCTCGGCTCCGAGTTCCGCGAGTCGGTACAGGGCGGGCAGCGCCGCGGCGAGTGACTGCCGCTCCGCGGGCGTCAGTTGGGCGATCAGCGGGGCCAGATAGCGGTCCCGGCTCTGCTGCCGGTCCTGGCGGATCTTTCGGCCGTTTTCGGTGAGGTGGATCAGGACGGCGCGACCGTCCGCCGGATCGGGGCGGCGTTCCAACAGGCCTTCGTTTTCAAGCCTGGTGACGAGTTGAGTCAGCCCCGGCTGGCTGATCTGCTCGGTCTTGGCGAGCGAGGTCAGGCGCCTGGGGCCGCCGACGGCCAGTGTGTCCAGCACGGACAGTGTCGTGAACGACAGCTTCTGCACCATGGGCAGCCGGATGTAGTACCGGTTGAAATTCTCGATCGCCCTGGTCAGGTCACTGACATCCAAGCCAGTTCCGCTGTGCGCACTTTGAGTAGAAGTCACCCTGGAGATGTATCCCATGCTTATATAAGCTTCTGATGGGTTCCGTGCCAGCTTCGACCGCGTGCACGGCTCCCTTGCACTCGACGCGACGGTGCGTCAGATGACTGCAGAGTACTAGGTGAGGAACCAGTGCCATGACTGTGCGAATCGGCATCAACGGCTTCGGGCGTATTGGCCGCAATGTCTTCCGTCCGGCGGCCACGCGCTCTGCGGAGCTGGAGGTCGTCGCCGTCAACGATCTGGGTGATGTGGCCACCATGGCGCATCTGGTCGCCTACGACTCGATCCTCGGGCGCTACCCCGAAGAGGTCGTCGCCGAGCCGGACGCGATCCGCGTGGGCGACCGTACGACGAAGGTCTTCGCCGAGCGCGACCCCCGCGACATCCCCTGGGGCGAGCTCGGAGTGGACATCGTGATCGAGTCCACGGGCATCTTCACCGCCGCGGAGAAGGCGCGCGCACATATCGAGGGCGGAGCCAAGAAGGTCATCATCGCCGCTCCGGCCAGCGGCGAGGACATCACCGTGGTGCTGGGCGTCAACGACGGCGACTACGACCCCGAGCGCCACACCATCATCTCGAACGCCTCCTGCACCACCAACTGCCTCGGCGTACTGGCCAAGGTGCTGCACGACGCCGTCGGTATCGACACCGGCATGATGACCACCGTTCACGCCTACACCCAGGACCAGAACCTCCAGGACTCCCCGCACAAGGACCTGCGCCGAGCCCGCGCGGCGGCACTGAACATCATCCCGACCTCCAGCGGTGCCGCCAAGGCCATCGGCCTCGTCCTGCCGGAGCTCGCCGGCCGGCTGGACGCCTTCGCGCTGCGGGTGCCCGTCCCCACCGGTTCGGTCACCGACCTCACCGTCACCACACGCCGCGGTACCACGGTGGAAGAGGTGAAGGAGGCGTACGAGGCCGCGGCCGCCGGCCCGTACAAGGGCCTGCTGTCCTACTCCACCGCGCCGCTGGTCAGCACCGATATCGCGGGCGATCCGGCCTCCTGCGTCTTCGACGCCGAGCTCACCCGGGTCTCGGGACCGCAGGTCAAGGTCGTCGGCTGGTACGACAACGAGTGGGGCTATTCCAACCGCCTCATCGACCTGGCCCTGCTCGTCGGTTCATCCCTGTAAGCCGTCCCGATAAGTCGTCTCTGTAAGCCGTTCCTGCAACTCGTCGCCGTTTCAGCGTCTGCACCATCCGCACGTCAACAACGGCCGCCCGTCGAAGCGGTGGCCACTGCCTGGGCGCGCCCCGCACACCGGTGCGCAGCGCACATGGACGCAACCCCCGTCCGTGTGCGCCGAATTCCGAACGAATCCCCTGCACGACGCCGCGAGGGAGGACAGGCCCCGTGAAGGACCTGCCGAGGTTACCGTTCGACAACCCGGCCGTGATGGGCGTCGCGCCCCGGATGCGCGCCCTCCAGCGGGAGCGGCCGATCGCCAGGGTGCGGACCGCCGGCGAAGACGCCTGGCTGGTCACCCAGTACGACGAGGTGAAGGCGCTGCTCTCCGACCGCCGGCTCGGCCTCAGCGATCCCAAGCCGACGCGGGCGGCCAAGAGCACGGCCAGGCTCACCATGTCGACCGGCACTTTTCGGCAGGTCGTCGACTCCATGACGGAACTGGTCCGGCGTAAGCGGACCGATCCCGGTGACGACATCCTGTCCGAGCTGATCGCCGAGAAGAACGGCTCGCTGACCGACGACTACATAGCCCAACTCGGCTGCGCTGTACTGCTGTTCGGCTATGAGACCACCATGGTGCGTATCGACATGGGCGTTCTGCTGATGCTGCGCAATCCGGCCCAACGCGCCCAACTGGCCAAGGATCCCGGGCTCGCGCCGGCCGCGGTCGAGGAAATCCCGCGGCTGGCCGTCGGGGGAAAGGGATCCAATGCGCTGATACCGCGCTATGCGCACGGCGACATCACGGTCGGAGACACGGTGATAAGGACGGGGGACGCGGTGATGCTGGCCATCGGCGCGGCCAACGTGGACAGCCGCGCGTATCCCGAGAGCGACCTGCTCGATCTGGCCCGGATCAGGCCCAAGTCGCATATGGCGTTCGGACATGGCACCCGGCACCGCGTCGGCCGGGTACTCGCCAGGATCGAACTGACCACTGTGTTCGAGCGGCTGTTCCCAAGGCTGCCGAATCTGCGACTCGCGGTGCCGGAGGGGTCGTTGCGCTGGCGGGAGCACCGAATAACCGGCGGCTTCGACGAAATCCCCGTTTCTTTCTGACGGTTCGCATTCCCACGCCCAGTCACGAGGACGAGGAACCATGACGGACACTTTCCGCGATTACGTCGACTGCACGGACCTTCTCGATGATCGCGAGGCCCTCGACCGGTTCTACGACGAGCACGGCTACCTCTATCTGCGCGGCGTCCTGGACCGTGGACTCGTGCGGACGGCCGCCAAGCAGATGCTCGCCGGCCTGATCGCACTCGGCCACGCCGCACGCGGCACCTCGCTCGAAAAACTCGCCATTGAGTCCTTCGAGGCGGTCGACGAAGTGGCGATGCACGACTACGTCAAGTACGACGACCTGTGGCGCCACCCCTCGTCCTTCAAGGTGTGGGAGCAGGTCTTCGGCGAGCCCGTCTTCGTCTTCAAGTCGACCACGATTCGCTACTATCCCTCGGCCGCGGGCGTAGCGGAACCGAGTTTCCTGACACCTCTGCATCAGGACGGTTTCTACATAGGCCCGAACAAGGATTTCCGCACCGCCTGGATACCGCTGCTCCCCACGACTCACCGGACAGGCGGCGTCGCCCTCGCCGACGGCAGTCATCGCCGGGGCCCGCGCGAGCATGTCGTCACCGAGAACTTCCGCCGCTTCGGCCATCCCGTACGCGGTATTCCGGCGGAGGAGTTCGGGGCGGACGAGCAATTGCTGTTCTCGCCCATGGAGCCGGGGGATGTGCTCGTCTTCCATGCCTTTACCTGCCACAAGTCCGTCCCCAACACCTCGGTCGGACCGGCCAGGATGCGTATGTCGATGGACACCCGTATCCAACCCGCCTCCTCCCACCGCGGGTTCAATTCCCTGACCCCGTGGCCGGATTCGGCGAAGGACTCCTCCAAGGGAATCCTCTCGAAGATCACCGGCACTCCCACCGTCATCGAGTGAGGCCGTCACCCGGAACGCGCCTCAACCATCCCTCCGCACAGACCTGGTAGGCAGCACATGACGAAACACGAGGGCTCCCCTTCGGTGAAGGAGCCCGCCGCGGAACCGGAGTCCCCGGGCGGTACGCGACCGAGCGCCCGTGGGCTCAGCGGCATCGCACTCGTGGTGGTGCTCACCGGATACGCCTGAAGCTTCCCGATCCCCGCTGAAAAAGACGTCGCGTATTCGGTAGGTGCGGCGTGTTCGGGAGCGTTTTGATTCATTTGTTCTTTGTAGGAGCGGAGGAAGTCAGGTGCGGTTTCAGGCAAGAACAGCAGTGGTGACCGGCGCGGCCAGCGGTATCGGATTCGCTCTCAGCGCTCGCTTCACGCGGGGCGGTGCCCATGTCGTGATGGCGGATATGGATGGCGAGGCATTGGACCGCCGGGCCGCGGAACTCACCGCGCGGGGCGCCAGGGTCACCGCCGTGACCGCCGATGTGACGGACCCGGCCGCCGTCGAACAACTCGCGGACACGGCGTTCGACGCGCTGGGCGGTGTCGACGTGGTGTGCAGCAACGCCGGGGCCCTCGGTCCCGTGGGGCAGCCGCTGTGGGAGGTGCCGCTGGAGCGGATGCGGCAGGTGTTCGAGGTGAACCACTGGGCGCGTGTACTGGTGGCCCGCGCCCTCGTCCCACGGCTGCTGAAGCAGGGCGGTCCCGCCCATCTGATCCACACCGCCTCGATGTCCGCCTTCGCCGTCGGCTCGGGCAGCGCCGCCTACGCCGCGTCCAAGCACGCCGACCTGGCCCTCGCCCGCAGCCTCCGCGCTGATCTGCGGGGAACCGGGATCCGGGTGTCGGTGCTGTGCCCCGGCCGGGTCGACACCCCCATGGTCGAGGGCGTGGAGGCGCCGCGCGGCGCGGGCGGCGACACCTCGGTGAGCGCCGAGGATGTCGCCGACCTGGTGTGGGACGTCCTCGGCTCCGACCGCTTCTACCTCTTCAGCAACCCCGACGCCTCACGGCGTCTGCGGGAGCATGTCGCCGACATATGGCGCCATGCCTCCATTCCCCCTTCAGCAGAGGAGGAACTGTGACCCCCGCTGAAACAGGCAAGGGCAGAGACGCATCACCGCCGTCCATCGATCTGGAATCGGTGCGGCAGAAGTACCGGCAGGAACGTGACAAGCGTTCCACCGGCCGCACCTACCAGTTCGCCCGAGGTGAATTCAGCCGCTACGCCCGGGACCCCTACACCGAGCGGCAGGAACGCGCCCCGCTCACCGACGAGGTGGATGTCGCCGTCATAGGCGCCGGAATCGGTGGCCTGCTGACCGGTGCCCATCTCCGCGGGGAGACGAGCCTTGAGCGCATTCGGCTGATCGACGAGGCGGGCGATGTCGGCGGCACCTGGTACTGGAACCGCTTTCCCGGTGTCCGCTGCGATGTCGAGAGCTATATCTATATGCCGCTGCTCGAAGAGACGGGCACGATACCCACCGAGAAATACTCCACCGGGCCCGAGATCTTCGCCCACCTCCAACAGATCGCCCACCGGTACGACCTCTACCGCGACGCCCTTTTCCAGACCTCCGCCACCGAACTCCGCTGGGACGAATCAGCGAGCAGATGGCTGGTGAGCACCGATCGCGGCGATCTGATCCGGGCCCGGTATGTGGCGATGTCGATCGGGCTGATGCACCGCCCCAAACTCCCCGCGTTACCCGGCCTGGAGACGTTCGCCGGGCACGCATTCCACGCCAGCCGCTGGGATTTCGACTACACCGGAGGCGACAGTACGGGCGGCCTGACCGGACTGCGGGGCAGAAGAGTCGGAGTCATCGGCACCGGGTCCACCACCGTCCAACTCGCCCCGCATCTCGCCGAGTTCTCCGAGCGACTCGTCCTCTTCCAGCGCACCCCGGCCGCCGTCGACATCCGCGGCAACCAGCCCACCCCGGCCGGCTGGGCGGACACCCTCGAACCGGGCTGGCAGCAGCGCCGGATGGAGAACTTCCACGCGCTGACCTCCGGGGTCCCGCAGGACGAGGACCTGGTCCGGGACCGCTGGACGCAGACCACGGCCGAGTTGGCCGCCGCGATCCTGCCCACCGGCGACACCGGGGGCGACCCGAGGGAGCGGGCGCTCGCCGCCGAGCGGGCGGACTTCCGCACGATGGAGGAGCTGCGCGCCCGCATCGACCGGACCGTCACCGATCCGGCGACCGCCGCCGCGCTCAAGCCGTACTACCGCGTCTATTGCAAACGGCCCTGCTTCCACGACGGCTACCTCCAGATCTTCAACCGGCCGAATGTGACCCTCGTCGACACCCAGGGGCGAGGCGTGGAACGGCTCACTCCCGCCGGGGTGGTGGCGAACGGCGTGGAGTACCCGGTCGACTGCCTGGTCTTCGCCACCGGCTACGAGCACGAGTTCGCCGTGCCGTACACCGATCGCGCCGGGTACGACATCGTCGGCCGCGGCGGTCTGCGGCTGTCGCAGAAGTGGGCGGACGGGGCGCACACCCTGCACGGGCTCCAGGTGAACGGCTTCCCCAACTGCTTCATCCTCTCCAAGATCCAAGCCGGCCGGCACGTCAACATCGCGTACATGCTGGGCGAGCAGACACGGCACCTCGCCCACATCGTCAAGTGCGTGGAGGACAGCGGCCATCGGGTCGTGGAGGCGTCCGAGGCCGGCGAGAAGGAGTGGGGTGAGGAGATCCTCCGGCTCGCCCCCGACAGCACCGACTTCCTGGAGAGCTGCACCCCCGGCCTCTACAACAACGAGGGAAACCCGGGCGGACTGCCCCCGCGCAACGCCAGCTACGGCGGCGGCTCGGTGGAGTTCGTGAACATCCTCCGGCACTGGCGCGAGGCAGGCGGCCTCGCCGGTCTCGTACTGCGCTGACCCCCGCGACGAAGGGAGGCACCACCCATGGACATCACGCCGATACCCGGAGCCCCACTCGGCGCCCTCGTGTACGGCGCCCAGGTCGTCGGCGATATGGCCGAGACCCGGTACGAGGAGATCCGGGCGGCGCTCGACACCCATCCCGTCCTCGTCCTCCGCGGCCATGAGCGGCCCTCCGCCGAGGAGTTCCCGACCTTCGGCCGCCGCTTCGGGCACATCCCCGAGACCGGTCTGACCAGCGGTGCCCACCCCGACCACAACGAGATCCTGATCGTCTCCCACCTGTCGGAGGACGGCGGCAGGATCGGTGTCGGCGACGCCGGGGGGATGGGCCGGCACACCGACTGCTCCTTCCGCCGGGGCAAACCGCAGTGCTGCACGTACACCCACACCTGGCAGCCCGGGGACATCGTCGTCCGGGACCAACTGGGCACCATCCACGCCAAGCAGGCGTTCGACCCGGCCGAACGGCGCGTCATGCGCCAGGTCGTCAGCATCTTCGACGACCCGGGCACGCCCTGGACCGAGGCGGACGAGGCGGCCGAGGCATGACCCGCCCCAGACGCCGCGTGCCCGCCGCCTCCCCGCCACCCGATCCGGAGGACCGCCCATGCCCCAGGACGTCGACTTCTACATCCCGCTGCCCGGTCGGCAGAGCCCGGATCACGCCCGTGCGGCCGTCGACCAACTCGCCTGGCCGCGCGCCCTCGGGCTGATCAGATCCGAGGCGGCGGCCGAACGCCATCTCCGCGGCGGCTACGCCGACTTGGCCTCCCGCTTCTACCCCCACGCCACCGGGACCGACCTCGATCTGGGCGTGGACCTCATGTCGTGGTTCTTCCTCTTCGACGACCTCTTCGACGGACCGCGCGGCGAGCGACCGGAGGAGACCAGACAACTCACCGACGCCGTGGCAGCCGCCCTGGACGGGCCGCTCCACACCTCCGCACCGCCCATAGCCCACGGGTTCGCCGACATCTGGCGGCGCACCGGCGAAGGCATGACACCCGCCTGGCGCGCCCGCAGCGCCCAGCACTGGCGCAGCTACTTCGCCGGCTATGTCACCGAGGCGGAGAGCCGCCACCGGCGCACCCCCTACGACTCCGCCGACGCGTACTTGTCCGTGCGGCGGCACACCATCGGAGTGCAGCCGACGGTCGACCTCGCCGAGCGCCTGGGCCGCTTCGAAGTACCCCATCCCGTCTTCCACAGTGCCGTGGTCTCCTCGATGCTCCAGATCGCCGCCGACGTCAATCTGCTGCTCAACGACATCGCCTCGCTCGAAAAGGAGGAACTCCGCGGCGAGCAGAACAACATGGTCATGATCCTCGGCCGGGAACACGGCTGGTCGCGGACCCGGAGCGTCTCCCATATGCGCGACGAGGTGCGCGTCCGCCTGGAGCAGTACCTGGTACTGGAGTCCTGCCTGCCGCAACTCGGCGACATCTACCGGCTCGGCGCGGCCGAACGCGAGGCCCTGGAGCGCTACCGCGACAACGCGGTACGCACCGTGATCCGCGGTTCCTACGACTGGCACCGCATCTCGGGCCGGTATGACGCCGAGTTCGCGCTCGCCGCCGGAGCCCAGGGCTACCTGGAGGAACTCGGCAACGCCCGCCGCTGACGGCACCCACCCGACCGGTCGCCACCCACCGAGGCCGGCCGTCAACAACCCAGCCCAGACGGGAAGTTGCGATTCCAATGACCGAACCGACCACCTTCTCCGCCGGAGCCGCACCCGGGGCACTCCCCGCCCTGGGACACGCCCTCCATATGATGCGGCACCCCGTGGACTTCATGACCTCGCTGGCCGCGCACGGCGACCTGGTCGAGATCAGGATCGGCCCCACCACGGCCTACGTCCCCACCCACCCCGAACTGCTGCGGCACGTCCTGACCAACGACCGCGTCTTCGACAAGGGCGGCGTCTTCTACGACCGGGCCCGCGACATCGCCGGCAACGGCCTGGTCACCTGCCCCTTCGCCGACCACCGCCGCCAACGCCGGCTCATGCAATCGGCCTTCACCCGGGCCCAGTTGAAGCGGTACGCCGAGGCCATGCACGCGGAGATCGAGCACACGGCGTCCCGCTGGGAGGACGGCATGGTCGTCGACGCCTTCCAGGAGATGTACGGAATGGCGCTGCGCACCGTCGGCCGCACCCTGTACTCCACACCCGTCAGCCCCGAACTCGCGGCCAAGGTGGAACGTTCCTTCGACATCGTGCTCAACGGCCTGTTCCGGCAGATGTTCCTCCCGGCCGCGATCCGCCGGCTCCCCCTGCCCTCCCAGCGCCGGTACCGAAAGAACCTGGACTTCCTGCACCACACCACACAGCAGCTCATCGACGCCTACCGAAGCTCCGACACCGAACGCGACGACCTGCTCGCCGCCCTGATCACCTCCCGCGACGAGGACGGCGGCCGGCTCGGTGACAAGGAGATCCACGACCAGGTGATCACCATCATGGCGGCCGGCACCGAAACCGTCGCCGGCACCCTCACCTGGGTCTTCTACCTCCTCTCCCAGCACCCGGAGATCGAGGCCGCGCTCTACGAGGAGATCGACACCGTCCTCGACGGCCGCCCCCCGCAGTGGGACGACCTGCCCAAGCTCTCCCTGACCGACCGCGTCATCTCCGAGGCGCTGCGACTCCACCCGCCCGCCTGGCTGTTCACCCGCAGCACCACCGGCCCGACCGAACTCGCGGGCCGGCCGATCCCCACCGGCTCCACCGTCGTCTTCAGCCCCGCCGCGGTCGCCCGGTACGAGGACGCCTTCGACCGCCCCACGGCCTTCGACCCCGACCGCTGGCTCCCCGACCGGGTGACACCGGCCGCGCGCCTCACCTACGTCCCGTTCGGCACCGGCGCCCGCAAATGCATCGGCGACCTCTACGCCCGCACCGAGGCGACCCTGGGCCTCGCCACCCTCCTCAGCCGCTGGCGCGTCACCTGCGAGCCTGACATGGACATCCGCCCCGTCCCCCTCGCCACCATCTACCACCCCCGCCGACTCCACCTGAAACTGACGACGCGGCCCGCTGCGAGTTGACGGGCGGTCGTGCCCGGGCACGGCGGACGCCGCGGCACCGGACATCAAGGTGTGGGCCAGCGCGCCCGTCGTTCCGGATCAGCACGCCACCTGGCCGGGTCTCACCCCGCATCGAACACGGCACATCAGTCACAGGGCAACTCTCCCCGCACGGAAGAATGTTGGCTTCGCAGGCTTGACGGTCGCGACGGGGGCCGTCCATTCTCCTGGCAGTGGTGTAGTCCATTTTTGGTCCAGGCGCCCGGCGATCCCGGGCACGCCTGCCGGCCTCCCGTCTCACACACCCTCGAAGCCACTCCAGGGCAGGTGCGGATGCCCGTCGTACGACCAGGTGCGGGTGGCAGGCGATGGCTCCCCAGGGGTCTCACCACGTGAACGGCGCTGTCCCACAAGGGACTTCGTCTGTCGGAAGACGACTTCGGAGGTTGGCTGTGCACAGAGCTTCGACTCCCACGCCGGTGAGAGCACGCCCACCCGGACGCCTCTACCTCTGGGCGGCGCTGGTCGCCCTGCTGGCGGTGTTCGTGGCGTCGCCGGCCTGGCCCAGTCGGGCCGACACCGCGACACCCGCGTACGACGGTCAACCGCGTTCCGACACCGCCCTGTTCAGCATCAAGGGCACGAACAACGCCGCGGCGCAGGAGTTCGTCACGGACGACAGCCGCGTGGACAAGGCCGCGCTCTATCTGTCGAACGGCGCCGCCACCGGCTCCGTCACGGTGGAGCTCCGCACGGTGCGCGAGGATCCCGCCTCCGCGATCGCGTCGAGCACCCTGGACATCGCGAAGCTCGGCGGCGGGGGAGCGGGCTGGCTCGAATTCCCCCTCGGCGCCGACGTCACCCCCGGGCAGACCTACTACCTGTTCGCGCAGGCCACGACGACGGAGAACAAGCCGATCGCCTGGTACGGCACATCGGCGTCGGTCGAGGGCTCGCTCACGAGTTGGAACTACGACCTCTCCTACTGGGGCGGCTGGCTCCCGTACGGCACCCGGCTCGCCTTCTTCGTCAACCCGACCGGCACCGAGGCCTGCGGCGACCCGGACCTGTGCTACCGCGCCGTGCCGGACTCCGTACTCCGCGCCGCCACGGCGGGCCTCTTCCACAACGGGAAGACCACCGCGGCCATCACGCCCCTGATGGCGTACGGCGCCACGTACGTGCCGGACAGCAATGTGCTGGAGATGCCCAGAGGACGCTGGCGCTACCTGCCCGCCGGTGCGACCGAGCCGGTCAGCGTGCCCGCGAACGACCCCGGGGCACTGCGGCAGATCGCCGAGTCGCGTGCCTGGCTCAAGGCTGGCATCGTCCCCGGCAAGTCGGGACCGGAACGTGAGGCTGCCGCCCGCGCCCTGCTGTCCATGAGGGCGCTGCTCCAGCCCAACGGCGCGTCCGCCGCCGCCTGGCACTCCGCGTGGAAGTACTCCTGGCCCCGCGACTCCAGCTATGTCGCCGCCGCGTTCGCCCAGACCGGCCACCCCGAGGAGGCCCACCGCATCCTGAAGTACAACGCCGCCACCCAGCGCGCGGACGGCACCTGGGAGGCGCGCACCAAGCTGGACGGTTCGGGTCCGCCGGACGGCCGGAAGTGGCAGTTGGACGCGAACGGCTTTGTGCCGTGGGCGACTTGGCAGTGGTACCAGACCGCTCCGCGCCCGACGCGGTACGCGGACCTGCAGAAGCTGTACCCGATGATCCAGAAGGCCGCCGACTACGCCGCCGCCTCACTGACCGAGGAGGGACTGCCGCCGGCCTCACCGGACTACTGGGAACTCGACACCGACACGGCGAACATCGGCACCGCCGCACCCCTGCTCAGCGGATTCAACGCCTCCGCCGATCTCGCCCGGAATCTGGGGCATGACGAGGACGCGGCGAAGTGGGCACAAGCCGCACGCAAGTTGTCGGCCGCGATAGTCAAGCACTTCGCGCCCCTCGGCTACCAGCGCACCGTTGACGGCAAGCACGGCCGGGACAGCGCGGCCGCCTTCATGGCCCCGCCGTTCAACACCGGTCCCGCCGATGTGCCGACCGCACTCGACTCCACCTTCGCCGCCCTGAAGCGGGCGAACGGAGGCGTCGTCCCCGGCGACGACCCGTCGCACAACTGGGGCGATGCGACCTGGACGCCGAGTACTTCATTCTTCGCACTGGCCTGGGCCGGTCTGGACGAGAACAAGAAAGCGCACCAGGTGCTCGACTGGGTGCTCTCCAAGCGCAACATCCTCGGCGAACTGCCGGAACAGATCGCCGGCGACGGCACTCCGCAGTCGGTCGTACCGCTCGGCTGGACGGACTCCCTGGTGTTGCTGACCCTGCGCGATCTCGACACCGGAAAGGGCCTCCCGGTGCCACCCTCCATACGCTGATCGACGTATAAGCCGGCCCGCCGCCCCGCGCACCGAGATCGACGCGCGGGGCGGCGGGCTGGCACGGAAGCGTTCTTTTCCATTCCGTTTAGCCGGCTCGTAAGTCATGCCGCGAGTAAGCATGGGGAGTTCGGCCACCATTTCCGTTCGCGGTCTTTTTGCCCCCGTGTGTTACTCATGTACGGCCCGCTGCTCCGTGTTTGACTCCTGAGTCGTGACGGCCTAAGGGCTGTCCCGTAACTGCTGGTCGTCACTGGGGAGCGACGTGCAGGTCCCGGATGTACCAGTCGAACCGTGTGCCGTCCTTGCCGTGCGGC
>NZ_JBHVRR010000030.1:0-82371 GCF_042885635.1 Streptomyces sp. NPDC058045
CCTACGTTTCCGCCCCCCCCGCCGCCCCCCCCTCCCCCGGCCTCGGCCAACTCCCCCCACGCAACACCCAGCCGGCCGGCGGCCCCCCCGACCGGGGGGGCCCCCCCTCCGGCGTTCCACGACTTCCGCCGCGGCCTACGGCTCGAACTTGTAGCCCAGGCCGCGGACCGTCACCAGATAGCGCGGGGCGCCCGGATCGGGCTCGATCTTGGCGCGCAGCCGCTTCACATGCACATCGAGCGTCTTGGTGTCGCCCACGTAGTCGGCGCCCCAGACCCGGTCGATGAGCTGCATCCGGGTCAGTACGCGGCCCGCGTTGCGCAGCAGCATCTCCAGCAGGTCGAACTCCTTGAGCGGCAGGTCGACCTTGGTGCCGGAGACGGTGACCACATGCCGGTCCACGTCCATCCGGACCGGGCCGGCCTCCAGGGCGGCCGGGGTGACCTCCTCGGGCTCGCCGCGGCGCCGCAGCACAGCACGGATCCGGGCGACCAACTCCCGTGAGGAGAACGGCTTGGTGACGTAGTCGTCGGCGCCGATCTCCAGGCCGACCACCTTGTCGATCTCGCTGTCCTTGGCGGTGACCATGATCACCGGGACGTTGGAGCGGCTGCGCAACTGGCGGCAGACCTCGGTACCCGGCAGGCCGGGCAGCATCAGATCGAGCAGCACGAGATCGGCGCCGTTGCGCTCGAACTCGTCCAGTCCGTCGGGCCCGGTGGTGCAGACGGACACTTCGAAGCCCTCTTTGCGGAGCATGTAGGACAGGGCGTCGCTGAAGGACTCCTCGTCCTCGACGACGAGCACTCGGGTCACGGAAGGACCTCCGGGGCGGGAAGGGATGCGTACGGGGGTGAGGCGTCCGCCCCGTCGGCGGTCGCCCCGGTGTGCCGGCCGGCGCCTTCGGCAGCGGCTGTGGTCTCGGTGCCCTGGAGGGCGGAGGCGGGGGCTTCGGTGCGGGTGGTCCGCTGGGGGCGCTCGGGTGCGGCGGCTTCCGGGAGGCGCAGGGTGAAGGTGGAGCCCTGCCCCTCGGAGCTCCAGACGCTGACCTCTCCGCCGTGCGAGGCGGCCACATGCTTGACGATGGCCAGGCCGAGGCCGGTGCCTCCGGTGGCGCGGGAGCGGGCCGGGTCCACCCGGTAGAAGCGCTCGAAGATGCGCTCCTTGTCCCGGTCGGAGATACCGATGCCCTGGTCGGTGACGGCGATCTCTATCTGGTCCCCGCCCGGTGCGGTGACCCGGCGGGCGGCGATGCCGACGCGGGTGCGGGAGGGGCTGTAGTTGACGGCGTTCTCCACGAGATTGCCGAGGGCGGCGGCGAGCTGGCCGCGGTTCCCCCAGACATGGAGGCCGTCGGCGCCGCCCACCGAGGCGGCCATGGTGATCTCCTTGGAGCCGGCCTGGTGCCGGCACCGGTCGATGGCCTCGGCGGCCAGTTCCTCGACCAGGACCGGCTCGGCGTCCTCCAGCGGGTCGTCGTTCTGCACCCGGGACAGGTCGATCAGCTCCTGCACCAGGTTGGTGAGGCGGGTGGCCTCGCCCTGCATCCGCCCGGCGAAGCGCTGCACCGCCTCCGGGTCGTCGGAGGCGTCCATCACGGCCTCGGAGAGCAGGGAGAGGGCGCCGACGGGGGTCTTCAGCTCATGGCTCACATTGGCCACGAAGTCCCGGCGGACGGCCTCGATCCGGCGGGCCTCGGTGAGGTCCTCCACGAGCAGCAGCACCAGACGGGAGCCGAGCGGCGCCACCCGGGCGGAGACGGCGAGCGCGTCGCCGCGGCCGGTACCGCGGCGCGGCAGGTCCAGCTCGACCTGCCGTATCTCGCCGTCGCGCCGGGTGTCGCGGGCCATCTGCAGCATCGGCTCCACGGCCAGCTTGCCGCCCCGGACCAGGCCGAGCGCATAGGCGGCGGAACTGGCCTTCACCACGGCGTCCGCCTCGTCGAGTACGACCGCGGAGGAGCGGAGTACCGAGAGGACGGTGTCCACTCCGGGGGGCAGGGCCCAGTCGGTGTGCAGGGAGGCGCGGGTGGGGCGCTTCAGGTCGCGTTCGCTCCAGCGGAACGCCAGCATCGCGATCACACCGGTACACACCCCGGCGATCGCAGCCGCTGCGGCGACCGCCGCGTTCACGTCCATGCCGTCCAGGTTATGCGTGCTTTGCGGGCCGCCCACAGTCGTCCGAGTGTCACCTCGAACACTCGTCGCCCAGAGTTCACCTCGGGGTCAGGGCCGATTCACTTGTGATGCCGGAAACGGTCGCGTACGCGGCGGAACGTGGCAGCGTGGGGCCGTCGAGCCGCCCCCCGCCACAACACGCACCGAGCACGAGCACGAGCACCGAGAGAGGGACGACCCATGCGGGACGCGTACCACGAGGAACTTGACTCGATCGGCGACGGCCTGGTCGACATGGCGCGCCTGGTCGGATCGGCGATCGGGCGCGCCACCACGGCCATACTCGACGCCGATCTGAAGCTGGCGGAGAGTGTGATCGCCGCCGACCAGAAGGTAGACGACCTCCAGCACGATCTGGAGGCGCGGGCCATCACCCTGCTCGCCCGACAGCAGCCCGTCGCCACGGATCTGCGGATCGTGGTCACCTCCCTGCGGATGAGTGCCGATCTGGAGCGGTCGGGCGATCTGGCGCAGCATGTGGCCAAGCTGGCCCGGCTGCGTTTCCCGGAGCGCGCCGTGCCGCACGATCTGCACGCCACGATCCTGGAGATGGGGCAACTGGCGCAGCGGCTGATGGCCAAGGCCGCGGAGGTCGTCATCACCAAGGACGTCGATCTGGCGCTGCAGTTGGAGAAGGACGACGACGCCATGGATCTGCTGCACCGCACCCTCTTCCAGCACCTGATGGACGACCGCTGGAAGCACGGCATCGAAACGGCCGTTGATGTGACCCTGCTCGGCCGGTACTACGAGCGCTTCGCCGATCATGCGGTCTCCGTCGCCAAGCGCGTCGTCTACCTGGTCACCGGAGAGCACGCGGACGAGGTGCAGCAGCCGGCGGCGACCGGAGGCGAGGGGGCGTAGCGGCGGACGGGGGCTCGCGCCCGGGTGGGCGTGCGTGCCCCGGTCTGTACGTATGTGCGCCGTTGATGCGCCCGCCCGGGTGGGAATGCACTCTGCGGGGGCGGCCCGCCCCCGCGGCGTGCCCGCCACCGGTACGCCGTCCGATGTCCGCGGAGCGCTCCGCGGTCTTCGTACGGGAGGGATCCCATGGCCGAGTCCCCGACGCCTCAACCCACCACCGCGGAACGGCAGTTGGCAGAGCCGCCGCCGCTGGTGCTGCTCGGCGCCTGCGGGTGCGGCTCGGGCTGCGGCTGCGGCTGCCAGTCCGGAGCGCCGTGCCAGTGCGGCGGCGCCTGCTGAGGGGCTGACCGCCATCCGTCCGAGGGGCCTCGTCCGCACCGGGCGGGGCCTCTCGCTCTGCCCGGTCCACGCCGCATACGCTGCGTCCCGTCATCGTCCTAACCATCCCCATCAACCCCGTCGTCCTTGTCGTCATCGCCATGTGCCTTCCCCTGGCTCCGTGAATGCGCTGTTTCTCTTCAGACACCGCGGATCGGGAAAGCTCACGCGGATTCGCAGACTTTTTTCGGGAGAGCCAGGCCATGCCTCTGGACCGCGAGCGGAAGTACCGGACCGTCACCGCCTTTCAGCGCAGGCTCAATCCGCTGCTGTCCCGGCTCCCGTTCCAGACGGTGCTGGAGACCACCGGCCGCAACTCGGGCCTGCCGCGCCGCACTCCGGTGGGCGGGCGGCGCAGCGGTGACACCTTCTGGCTGGTCTCCGAGTTCGGCGACCGCTCCCAGTACGTACGCAATGTCCGCGCCGACCCGAGAGTGCGGGTCCGGCTGCGCGGACGCTGGTATTCCGGCACGGCGCACCCGCTGCCGGAGGACGACGCGGCGGCCCGGCTGCGTACCCTGCCGCGGTTCAACAGCGCGGCCGTCCGCGGCTTCGGCTCGGGCCTGCTGACCGTCCGCATCGACCTCACCCCCTGACCGCCGCCGCCCGCACAGAACACAGAACACAGACGAGCCCCCTGCCACCGGGGAAACCGCTGGCAGGGGGCTTGATCGTGGGCGCTTGACCGCCTTTCGCGGGAGCCTTCCGGGGTGCTACTCGGGCTCTACTCCGGCTTGGCGTAGTCCTGCGCCATCTGACCGGCGAAGTCGTACAGCACGCACGGCTGGTCGCCGACGGTCCAGGCGTCGTGCCCGGGGGTGCACACGAAGACGTCTCCGGGGCCGACCTCGGTCTCCGTTCCGTCGTCCATCCGGATGTGCATCCGGCCCTGCACCACCATCCCGTTGTGGTGGACCTGGCAGCTCTCCGTCCCGGCGATCGGCGCGACGTCCTGCGACCACCGCCAGCCCGGCTCGAAGGTCGCCACCGCGAAGTCCAGCCCGGAAAGGTGGACCGCTTCCAGGTGGCCGTGGTGGTACTCCCGCTTTTCATCCGGCTTACTGGGGGTCTTGACCTGCAACATGGCAATTCCTCCTTGCCTACTGGCCACACCTCCATCGTGCGCCGCCCGCGCCGGGGATGCCATGTGGACCTCAACCGGCCGCTGTCCTACGGATGTTGAGGGTGGCCGGACGAGCCCCGGCCGTCAGCTTCCGGAGGCCTGGGCGCGGGCCTCGGCCCGGGCGTCGGCCAGCAGCCGGAGGACTCGCCCGCGGTCCTTCTTCAGCGTGCCGTCCACGCCGTGAAAGGTGATCGTGAGCAGCTTCCGTCCCTCGCCCGCGTAGGCGTCCAGCCGGCCGCCGACCAGGAACTCCTCCGTAGGCTCGGCCCGGTAGACGCCGCACGCCCCCTTGGGCCCCTTGAAGGTGCTGGTGACTCCGTCGTCCCCGGCGGCGTGGCACTTCTCCTTGAGGGACTCGGCCACCAGGGCGGGTCCCCAGTCGAAGATCTCCAGCGAGAACTTCACATTGATGTGCTGCGGCCCGTCCATACCGTCGCGGCCCGCCTCCCCCACCTTGATGTCGACCGAGCAGGACCCCTTGCCGTCGCGGAACCGCCCGCTCGCCCCGGCGAACTTGTTGGCGCCGAGCGCCGCGGCCACCGACTCCGGCTTCAGATAGTGACCGCAGCCCTTGGGCACGCTCTCGGCCAGCGCCTTCGTCACCCGTGGCCCGGAATCGCTCCCGCCGCCCGAACACCCGGTCACCAGCAGCAATCCGGCAGCCAGCACGGCTCCGGCCGACCCGATACGACGCATCCTCGCCCCCACCCACCCGCTCCCCGTATCCGTCGGGGAGATCAGTCGAGGAGATTAGCCGTGCGAGAACCGGCTGGTCGAGCGCTTCCCGGCGTCCCGGCTCGCGGCCCCCGGCCTCGCCCGCGCGCCCGCCCCGCGCCTGCCCCCGCAGGCCGTCGAAACCCCCCTGCCGGCGGCGGATCCGCGGGCAGGGGGCTGTCGGTGTCGGTCGGTGCGGACCTACTTCTTGCCTACTTCCTGCCCTGGTTCCTGACCGCCTCGATGGCCGCGGAGGCGGCCTGGGGGTCGAGGTACGTGCCCCCCGGGTTGAGCGGGCGGAAGTCGGGGCCGAGTTCGTAGAAGAGGGGGATGCCGGTGGGGATGTTCAGGCCGGCGATGTCCTCGTCGGAGACCTGGTCGAGGTGCTTGACCAGGGCGCGCAGGCTGTTGCCGTGGGCGGCGACCAGTACGGTGCGGCCGGCGACCAGGTCCGGCACGATGCCGTCGTACCAGTACGGCACCATGCGCTGGACGACGTCCTTGAGGCACTCGGTGCGGGGGCGGAGCTCCGGCGGGAGGTCCGCGTAGCGCGGGTCGTCGGACTGGGAGAACTCGGCGCCGTCGGGGAGCGGGGGCGGCGGGGTGTCGTAGGAGCGGCGCCAGAGCATGAACTGCTCCTCGCCGAATTCGGCGAGGGTCTGCGCCTTGTCCTTGCCCTGGAGGGCGCCGTAGTGGCGCTCGTTGAGGCGCCAGGAGCGGTGGACCGGGATCCAGTGCCGGTCGGCGGCGGTCAGGGCCAGTTGCGCGGTGCGGATGGCGCGCTTCTGGACCGAGGTGTGCACGATGTCGGGCAGCAGGCCGGCGGCGGTGAGCAGTTCGCCGCCGTGGATCGCCTCCTTCTCGCCCTTCTCGGTGAGGTTGACGTCCACCCACCCGGTGAACAGGTTCTTGGCGTTCCACTCGCTCTCGCCGTGGCGGAGCAGGATCAGCTTGTACGTACCGTCGGCCATGGCTCTGAGCGTAAACGACGGCCTGAGTGGGCCGTGCGGCGCGGGTGAGCGGGGGCGGGCGGCGGTTCGGGGGCGGGTTCGGGGTCAGGGGGTGACGGGGCTCCGCCGGGCTTCGTAAGGTGTGGCGGTGTCCTTGGCCGCCGTCAGACGTGCCGCGCTGGAGTCCGTGTCGGGGCTGCCCCGCGCCTTCTGGTGGCTGTGGACCAGCACCCTGGTCAACCGCCTCGGCGCCTTCGTCGCCGTCTTCATGGCGCTCTATCTGACCCTGGAACGCGGCTACTCGGCCTCCTACGCGGGCCTGGTCGTGGCGGTGCACGGGCTGGGCGGGGTGGTGTCCTCGCTGGGTGCCGGGGTGATGGCGGACCGGCTGGGGCGGCGTCCGACGATGCTGGTGGCGCAGGTGTGCACGGCGCTGACGGTGGCGGCGCTGGGGCTGGTGACGCATCCGGTGGCGATCGCCGCGGTGGCGTTCCTGGTGGGGATGGCGAGCAATGCCTCGCGGCCCGCGGTGCAGGCGATGATGGCGGACCTGGTGCGCCCCGAGGACCGGGTGCGGGCCTTCTCGCTGAACTACTGGGCGATCAACCTGGGCTTCGCGGTGTCCTCCATGGCGGCCGGTTTCATCGCCGAGGTCAGCTATCTCGCCGGGTTCCTCGTCGAGGCGGGGATGACGCTGGCGTGTGCGGTGGTGGTGTTCGTGAAGCTGCCGGAGTCGCGTCCGGTGCGCAGTGCGGCGGAGCGGGCCGCGGGTGCGGAGACGCGGCTGGGCACGGTACTGCGGGACGGCCCGTTCATGGGGGTGGTCGGCCTGTGCTTCCTGATCGCGCTGATCTTCCAGCAGGGTGCGGTGGGGCTGCCGGTGGCGATGGGGCGGGCGGGTTTCTCGGCGGCGGACTACGGGATGGCGATCGCGGTCAACGGCGTGCTGATCGTGGCCCTCCAGATCCCGGTGACCCGCTTCATCGAGCACCGCGATCCGAGTCGTCTGCTGATGGTGTCCTCGCTGCTGGCGGGGTACGGGTTCGGGCTGACGGCGTTCGCCGGCTCGGTCGGGGTGTTCGCGTTGACGGTGTGCGTGTGGACGCTCGCCGAGGTCGTCAACGCGCCTGTCCAGTCCGGTCTGGTGGTGCGCCTCTCCCCGGTCCACGGCCGCGGCCGCTACCAGGGCGTGTATCACCTGTGCTGGGCGGTGGCGGCGCTGGTGGCACCGCTGATGTCCGGCTTCGTGATCGACCGGTACGGCGCGGACTGGCTGTGGGGCGGCTGCGCGGTACTCGGTACGGCGGCCGCGCTGGGGTACTGGCTGCTGATGAAGCGCCTGCCGCCGGAGCCGGCCGCGGCCCCCGTGCCCCCGGCGTCCGAGGTGGCGGTGCCGGAGGTGCCCGGGGCCGTCGCGCGGGAGCAGGCCGGGTGACGGGGTGCACCCGCGCGGCGGGGGCTCGGGCTTACGGGATGCGGGCGACGCCCGCGTAGAGCATGTTCCGCACGGGTTCCGGGGCTTCGCCATCCTTGTACCAGGAGGCGATGGGGACCACTCCGGGGTCGAGGAGTTCGAGGCCGTCGAAGAAGCGCTCCACGCCCGCCTTGTCGCGGATGGCGAGCGGCATCCCGCTGGCCGTGTAGACCCGGGTGAAGTCCTCCGCGATCTCCGGGGTGAAGTCCCAGGTGGCGTGCGACATCACCAGATGGCTGCCGGAGGGCAGTTCGCCGACGAGGGTGCGGACCAGGCCGTACGGGTCCCACTCGTCGGTGACGAAGTGCATCAGGGCGATCAGCGACAGGGTGACCGGGCGGTCGAAGTCCAGGAACTGGCGGGCGTGCCGGAGGATCTGCTCCGGTTCGCGGACGTCGGACTGGATGTAGTCGGTGGCGCCTTCGCGGGTGCTGAACATCAGGGCCTCGGCGTGCCGCAGCACCACCGGGTCGTTGTCCGTGTAGACGACGCGGGCGGCCGGCTGGATGGCCTGGACGACCTGGTGGAGGTTGGGCTCGGTGGGGATGCCGGTGCCGATGTCGAGGAACTGGTCGGTACCGCCGCGGGCGCACCAGGCCGCGGCGCGCTGCATGAAGGCGCGGTTCAGCCGGGCCGCGGGGGCGGCGATCGGCGGGAGGTTCGCGCCGACCTCCTTGTCGGCGTCGTAGTGGTCCTTGCCGCCGAGTAGATAGTCGTAGACCCTCGCGGGGTGTGGCTTGGTGGTGTCGATCCGGGGCAGCTCAGCCGTCATGGGACGCTCCGATACCTCTCCTGCCGTGGGCGGAAGCGGCCGGACCCGACCGGCCCCTTCAGGGAGGGGCAGCCGCGCGTCCAACGCCCGCGCGGTCCGAACCGTGTGCGCTCAACAGGCTGCCACAATCAGGGGAGTTGGCGTATCGAGCGGCCGTCTCCACCCCGGTTCCGAACGACGTCCTCGCAGCTCGTTCACTTCAACGCCAAGCTGTGGCCAGGGATTTGACGTTCAGTCAGTTTCCGGCGGGGTGTCGGCCGAGGGCCGGGTCAGATGGCTGAAGGCGTCCAGGTTGCGGGTGGACTCGCCGCGGGAGACCCGCCAGGCGTACTCGCGGCGGATGGCGTCCGCGAAACCCAGCTCCAGCAGGGTGTTGAAGCTGCCGTCGGCGGCCTCCAGGACCGAGCCGAGCAGCTTGTCCACCTCCTCGGCGGTGACCGCGGCCAGCGGCAGGCGCCCGGTGAGGTAGACGTCGCCCAGCCGGTCGACCGCGTAACTCACCCCGTACAGGCGGAGGTTGCGTTCCAGCAGCCAGCGGTGCACGGCCTCCTGGTTGGCGTCGGGGCGGCGGATCACAAAGGCGTTCAGCGACAGGGAGTGCCGGCCGGCGATCAGCGAGAGGGTGGTGGAGAGCTTGCGGGTACCGGGGAGCTTCACCACATAGCTGCCGCGCTCGGGGCTCTCCCACTCCAGCTCCGCGTCCCGCAACGCCGCCTCGATGACTCCGGTGGCCCTGCTGACCTCTTGGCCCCTGTGCACCTCACCCATGCCGCGAGCGTACGTGAGTCAGGACGGCAGGTGGTGGTGGCCGCGGGCCCGGCGGCGGTACTCCTGCACGGCCGCCGTGTAGGTGTCGGCGGTGGCCAGCGCGGCGGCGTCCCAGCCGAAGGAGCGGGCGTGCCGGGCGGCGGCCGCGCCCAGGGCGGCGGTGCGCCCCGGGTCGTCCGCGAAGGCGCCGAGGACACGGGCGTAGTCGGCCGGGTCGTGGCCCCGCACCAGATGTCCGGTGACCCCGTCGCGCACCGCAACCGGCAGCCCGCCGACGGCCGCCGCGAGCACCGGGGTCCCCGCCGCCTGCGCCTCGATCGCCACCAGCCCGAAGGACTCGCTGTACGAGGGCATCACCAGCAGCGACGCCGCCCGGAACCAGTCGGCGAGCTGCTCCTGCCCCACCGGCGGCCGGAACCGCACCACATCCGCCACCCCCAGCCGGGCCGCCAGCTTCTGCAGCTTCTCCGGCCGGGCGAGACCGCTGCCGCTGGGCCCGCCCACCACCGGCACCACCATCCGGGACCTCAACTCCGGCCGCCGCGCGAGGAGTACGGCCACCGCGCGCAGCAGTACATCGGGCGCCTTGAGGGGCTGTATACGGCCGGCGAAGAGCGGGATCAGGGCGTCCTGCGGCAGGCCGAGGCGGGCACGGGCGGCGGCCCGGCCGTCGGCGGGGCGGAAGACATCGAGGTTGACCCCGGGGTGCACCACGGCCACCCGGGCCGGGTCCGCCTCGTAGTGCCGTACCAACTCCTCCGCTTCCTCAGCGGTGTTGGCGATGAGGCGGTCCGCGGCGCCGACGATCTGGGTCTCGCCGATGACCCGGGCGGCGGGTTCGGGGGTGTCGCCCTCGGCGAGCGCCGCGTTCTTCACCTTGGCCATGGTGTGCATGGCGTGCACCAGCGGCACGCCCCAGCGCTCCGCGGCCAGCCAGCCGACGTGCCCGGAGAGCCAGTAGTGCGAGTGCACCAGGTCGTAGTGGCCGGGCCGGTGGTCGGCCCAGGCGCGCATCACACCGTGGGTGAAGGCGCACAACTGCGCCGGCAGCTCCTCCTTGGCCAGCCCCTCGTACGGTCCCGCGTCCACATGCCGGACGAGGACGCCGGGGGCGATCTCGACCGTCGGGGGGAGGCCGCCGGTGGTGGCGCGGGTGAATATCTCGACCTCGACGTTGTTGGCGGCGAGGCGGCGGGCCAGCTCCACGATGTAGACGTTCATCCCGCCGGCGTCCCCGGTGCCTGGCTGGTGCAGCGGCGAGGTGTGCACGCTGAGCATCGCCACCCGGCGGGGCCTGCGGCCGGTGCCGGGGAAGCGGAGTCGGGCGGGTGCCGCGGGGGAACGGCGACCGAGACGGGCCACGGAGTGACTCACCTGGCGGTCCTCCTTGCGGAAGCGGGTCTGCCGCGCGGCGGGGCGGGGACATGCCGACGGGGAGGGCGTGCTTCTCCCTCCGCCAGACCCCCAACACCGGAAGGCGCGCTTCCATTTCCTGTTTACCGAATCATTACCGAGCGAGGCTCAACCGTGACCATGCCGGGGCCTGCCGGAAGCCGGGTCACGAGAGGCGTCGCGGGCGGCCGACCGGGAGCCCTTCGAGCGTTCCGGCCCGGCGGCCACCGCACCTCTGCTACGTGTACCCGTGCCGCCACCCGTACCTCTCGCCCGCCACCGTCCGCTCAGGAGGAGCCATGTCCACCACCGTCGCCGTGCGTCCCGCGCTGGAGACCGACCGGGCCACCGTGGACCGGCTGTGGCTGATGTTCCGGCACGATCTGAGCGAGTTCGACGGCGGGGCACTGCCGCGGCCCGACGGCAGCTACCGCGACGAATGGGTCCACGCGGCCTTCGCCGAGACCGACCGCGCCCCGTATCTACTGGCCCTGGGGAACGCCTCCCTGGGCGAGCACCCGGTCGGCTTCGCCTTCGTCCGCGGACTGCACGGCCCGGTGCGGGTGCTCAACAGCTTCTTCGTGGTGCGCGGCGCCCGGCGCACCGGCATCGGAATGGCCGCCGTCCGCCAGATCACCGCCCGCCACCCCGGCCCCTGGGAGGTCGCCTTCCAGGACGCCAACACGGGCGCCGCGCGATTCTGGCGGCGGGCCGCCACCGAGCTCACCGGGGGCGCGCCCGGCGCCTGGACCGAGGAACACCGCCCGGTCCCCGGCCGCCCCGAGATCCCCCCGGACACCTGGATCTCCCTCACCCTTCCCTGAAGCCTGTCGCCCCCCCGCATACCCTCAAGGCCATGGCCCCCCGGATCCCGTCCCGTCCCGTCGGCTCGCCCACCCGGGGCACCACCCACCCCAACCGCCTGCGCAGGATGGACCGTTGGATCGCCGCCGTACACGGGCCGGTGCTGCGGCGGGCCGCGGATCCGGTCGCCGTGGACCTCGGCTACGGGGCGGCGCCGTGGACCGCGGTGGAGTTGCTGCGCCGGCTGCGCACCGCCGCGCCCCGGACCCGGGTGGTGGGGATCGAGATCGACCCGGAGCGGGTGGCCGCCGCCCGGCCGTACGCCCGGGAGGGGCTGGTCTTCCGGCGCGGCGGCTTCGAGGTGCCGCTGCCCGGGGACACCGCCCCGCTGCTGATCCGGGCGGCGAACGTACTGCGCCAGTACGAGGAGCCGGAGGTGTGGCCGGTGTGGGAGCGGCTGTGCGCCCGGCTCGCCCCGGCGGACGGCGGCCCGGCTGGCGGCTGGGGCCGGGACGCTTCGGGCGGGGGGCTGCTGGTGGAGGGCACCTGCGACGAGATCGGCCGCCGCCATGTCTGGGTCGCCCTCGGCCCCGAAGGCCCCCGTACGGTCACCTTCGCCGCCCGCCTCGCCTCCCTGGACCGCCCCTCCGACCTGGCGGAACGGCTCCCGAAGGCGCTGATCCACCGCAATATGCCGGGCGAGCCGGTGCACGCCTTCCTGCTCGACTTCGACCGCGCCTGGGCCGCCGCCGCGCCCTACGCCTCCTACGGTGCGCGGCAGCGGTGGCTGCGCACGGTGCGGGACCTGTCCGGGCAGTGGCCGGTGGTGGACGGCCCGGAACGCTGGCGGCAGGGCGAAGTCACCGTCCGCTGGGCCGCGTTGGCCCCGACGGACTGAGGCCCGCACCCCGCCACAACGGAACGATCAGTGCCTCCGATACGTCGGAGGAGGGACGGCGGCGGGCCACTACTGGGACGAACGGGGCGACACAGCACCGGAGTTGGGCCCGACTCTGTCGCGGACCGGTGCGGGCATGGCACGATCCGCGGACAGCGTAAGTTACCGGTGATTAACACGTATCGGGGGCGGATCGTGACGAGTAAGCGGAGTATCAGAACGACGGCGGCCGTGGCAGTGGTCTGCGCCACGACCGTCCTGCTCACCCCGGGCACGGCGACCGCCCAAGTCACCCTGCCCGCAGACCCGTTGTCGGTGTGGCTGGAGGTACGGCCCGGCTCGGTCCGCGTCGGCGCCGAGATCACCACCCCGCCCTCCCCCGCACGCCCCCCGCGCCGCTCCAAGCTCCCGATGGAGCCCTCGGACACCCCCGTCGGCCCCCCGAAGCCCAGCACCCCCGCCCAGCCCACCGATCCGGGCAAGAAGACCGACCGGGGCACCGGGCACGCCGCGAAGAAGGACAAGGGGACGGAGAGGGAGAGCGCTCCGGAGGCGGCGGCCGGGGGTGACGCGCCGCGGGACGACACCGCACTGGAGGCCGTCCGGGCCCGGCTGGAGACGCTGTACCACGAGGCGGGACTGGCCACCGACGCGTACAACGCGGCGGAGGAGCGGGCCGACAAGCAGTCCGCCGCGCTGCACCGGCTGAACCGGCGGATCGCCGCGGGGCAGCGGAGGCTGGACTTCCTCAAGGACCGGGCGGGCGCCGCGGTCCGCGCCCAGTACCGGGGCGGCGGCCTGCCGCCCACCGCGCGGCTGATGCTCAGCGACGACCCGCGGCAGTTCCTGGACGGCGCCGACCGGGTCCGCCAGGGCCAGCACGGCACCCGCGGCCTGCTGCACGAACTCGCCGACACCCAGCGGGAACTGAAGAAGTACGCCGGTGAGGCCGCCGCGCGCTGGAAGAAGCTGGAGGCCGACCGCAAGAAGAAGGCCGCCGCCAAGAAGCGCATCACCCAGCGGATCGAGACCGCCGAGGCACTTGAGTCGCAGTTGGAGAAGGAGGAACGGGAGCGGCTGCGGCAACTGGAGCGGCAGGCCGGCGACAAGCAGCAGGCGGAATGGCTGCGCTCCGGCGCCCTCGACTCGCTCACCGCGGAGGCGACCCGGCAGGGCAGGGCGGCGGTCGAGTTCGCCACCGAGCAGCTCGGCAAGCCGTACCAGTGGGGCGCGGAGGGGCCGGCGACCTTCGACTGCTCGGGGCTGACCTCGCAGGCCTGGGCCGCCGCCGGGCAGCCCATCCCCCGCACCTCGCAGGAGCAGTGGCGGCTGCTGCGCCATGTCGACCCGGCGGCCATGCGCCCCGGCGACCTGATCATCTACCACGACGACGCCAGCCATGTCGGCATGTACATCGGCAAGGGCCTGATCATCCACGCGCCCCGCCCGGGCCGCACGGTGACCGTCACGGGCGCCGGTTCGATGCGGATCCTGGGCGTGGTCCGCCCGGACCAGGAACGGGACCGCGAGTGAGGCCGGCGACGCGGCGGCGCCCGGAGTGACCTCGGCCACGTGACCGCGGACACCCGGGGCGGCCGCGGTTCCATCAGGACGGCGTGACGTTCGTCATTCTGCGAAGGGCGCATTCCCGCCCAATTCCGGTACGTGAGGCGGCATATGGCGGCGGCCGCGTCACCAGCGCCATTCCATTGCGGTACCGACTGCCGCTATGGTCCCCGTCGGTGGAGCGTCGATCGTCGCCCACCGTGCCCTCGGGGGGAGGGAAGGAAACCAGACCGATGCCCGTACCCGTACCGCGGCAGAGAGCGATCCCGGCCGTGGAGAGTGGTCAGGCCGGTGCCTCGCCCGAGTCCGCCCGCCCGCCCGCGCCGGAGACCGCAGGGCTGACGCTCCTGCTCATCGAGGACGACCCGGCGGGCTCCTCGCTGGGCGTGCCGCAACTGCTCGACTCCGCGGGCAACCCGATCCGGGTACGCACCGCCCGCAACCTCACCGAGGCCGAGCGGCTGCTGACCGACGACGTCCACTGCATCCTGCTGGACCTGGCCCTCTCCGCCACCGGCCGCCCAGCCGGCGACCGCACGGCACGCAACGAGCCGGAGCCCGCCCCGGACATCCCTGATGACGCGAACAAAGAGAACAAGGAAGGCAAAGCAGACGAGTCGGCCGGGCCCGCCGTGGACGAACTGGCCACCCTCCGGCACGTCCTGGGGATGGCGCCCCGCCACGCCGTCCTCGCCCTCACCGCCTCCGGCGACGCCGAACGCGGCGCCGAAGCGGTCCGCGTCGGCGCCCAGGACTACCTCTTCCGCGACGAACTCGACGGCCGCCTCCTCAGCCGCACCATCCGCTACGCCGTGGAACGCAAACGCGCCGACGTCGCCCAGGCCAAGCTCACCGAGTCCCGGCTCCGCGCCCAGGAGAACGCCCGCCTGGAACGCGGCCTGCTGCCCACCCCGCTCCTCGACGGCTCCCAACTCCGCTTCGCCGCCCGCTACCGGCCCGGCCGCTCCCGCGCCCTCCTCGGCGGCGACTTCTACGACACCGTCCGCACCCCCGACGGCACGGTGCACGCCATGATCGGCGACGTCTGCGGCCACGGACCCGACGAGGCGGCCCTCGGCGTGGAACTGCGGATCGCCTGGCGCGCCCTCACCCTGGCCGGCCTCAGCGGCGACCGACTGCTCTCCACCCTCCAGCAGGTCCTGGAGCACGAGCGGGCCGACGACGAGATCTTCGCCACCCTCTGCACCGTCGACATCGCCCCGGACGGCCGCAGCGCCGGCCTCTATCTGGCCGGCCACCCGTCCCCTCTGATCGCCCGCGGCGACCACCCCGCGGAACTCCTGCCGTACGACAACAACGGCCCCGCGCTCGGCCTGCTGCCCGAGGCCCGCTGGCCGTGCCAGCAGGTGGAGTTGGGCGGCGCCTGGAGTCTGATGCTCTACACCGACGGCCTGATCGAGGGCCGCGTCGGCGACGGCACCAGGCGGCTGGGCCAGGACGGCATGTTGGAGATGGTGCGCCGCCAGCGCGCGACCGGCCTGCGCGGTGACGGCCTGCTGGAAGCCGCGGTACGCGAGGCCCGCGAGCTGAACGGCGGCGACCTCACCGACGATGTGGCCGTCCTCCTCCTAGACCGCCCGACCACGACGGCCCCCGCCCACACCACCTGACCGCCCCCGCCCATGTACACGTCCGTCTCCTGTACGCCGTCGCCGCTCTCAACGGCCGCCGTTGTACGGCCCGTACGGCCCGTCGCTGCTGGAACCGCGGCGCGGGCCGCGGCGCCCGCCGGAGATCGAGCGGATCGCCGGCCGCACATCCACGATGTACACGATGACCGCGATCAGACCGATGATCGGCAGGAACGACAGGATCGGGAAGACCAGGCTCACCACGAAGGCCAGCGCCAGGATGATCAACCAGAACGGCTTGGTCTGCTTGCCCACCGCCCGGTAGGCGTCCTCACGCCGGATCGCCGCGTCGAAGAGCGCGAACCCGCTGAAGACGATCAGGGCGACATTCAGCAGCCACATGACTCCTGCGAACCCTTGCATCAGCACGATGTCCACCACCCATATCGACTCGTCACTACGCGGCCACCGTACCCGTCCAACGCCCGGCGCACGCCGATCGTGCCCGGCCCGCGGCCCACGTCAGCCGCCGCACCGCCGACCGCACTACTTCGCCGGCGGAGTGTTCTTCTTCGGGGCGGCCGAGGGAGTCGAAGCACTGGAGGGCTTGGCACCGTTCGTACCCGCGGCCTTGGACCCGTTCGCCGAAGTACCCGCCGGAGAAGGGGAGTTGGTACGGCGAGCGGTCGGCGCCTTCTTCGCGGGGGCCGGCTTCCCGGTGGCCGCGGGCCGCGCGCCCTTCGCCGGAGCGGGCTTCACCGGCGCGGGCTTGGCCGGAGCGGACTTGGCGCCGCCGTCCACCGCGACCGACTCCGCACGCGCCGCGGACGCCCCGCCCGCCGGCTTCACGACCGGCGCCGGCTCGGTGACCACCCGCGGCTCGGCCACCGCGCCACCGCCGTCCTCGTCCTCACCGCGCCAGGTGCGCACGGTCTGCTCGCCGTGCTCGGCCACCTTCTCGTAGGTCTCCCGCGCCCGGACCGCGTACTCGGCGGCGACGCCCACCCCGCGCAGCGCGAGGTCCTGGGCCGACTCGCCCAGCTTGCGGAAGTCGGTGTCCAGCGAGGCCAGCAGCTCGTTCAGCTTGACCTGGAGGTTCTCCTGCACCTCCTTGGCCCGGCCGGCCGCCTTGTCCTGCATCTCCTTGGGGTCCGCGTTGCGGACGGCCTCGATACGGGCCGGCGCCTCGGCTCGCAGTTGCTCCACCAGCCCCGGCACCTTCCGCGCCTGCTGCAACGCCAGATCAGCGGTGCCGGCCGCGAAGTAGAGGGGCGTGGGGTCGGTAAAGGTCTTCCGCAGGTCGTCGGTGATGGCCATGACAGCGTCCTCCCGGATCACTCTTCGTCGTACTTGAGGGTTTTCCTGCTCTGGTACTACTGCTCTGCTGCTGTACTGCTCTTGTACTGCTCTGCCGCTCTGTTCTGCTGCTCTGTTCTGCTGCTCTGTGGACTTACTACGCGGACCGTCCTCGTCCGCTCAGGTACCGTCCCCGGGCGTGTCCCGGTCGACCGCCTCCGCATCCGGCGCCGACCCGGTCCCGTTCTCCTTGCGGAAGGACTCGTAGATCTGGAGCAGCACCTGCTTCTGCCGCTCGTTGATGGACGGGTCGGCCATGATGACGGCGCGCGTCTCCAGCTCGTCCCGCTCCCGCTCGTCAAGAATCCCGGCCCGCACGTACAGCGTCTCCGCGGAGATCCGCAGCGCCTTGGCGACCTGCTGCAACACCTCCGCGCTGGGCTTCCGCAGCCCCCGCTCGATCTGACTCAGATACGGATTGGAGACCCCGGCCGCATCAGCGAGCTGCCGCAACGAGAGCTGCGCGGAACGCCGCTGCTCCCGCAGGTACTCACCAAGACTCCCGACATTGAGCGATCCCATACCCCGATCCTCCCCACCCCCGCTAACTTTTGCAAGCGCCCGCTTGCAAAAGTGCGCCACATCACGGGGGCGCGAAGGCCGCCTGCCCTGTCTCTGCGATGTACAGGAAGTCCCCCTGACCCGGCTGGCTAGGGAGAGGGGCGGTCCTCAATGGCGTGAACCCGGCGATCAGCACGTGACGATGCAGAAGGGGTGCCCAGCGGGATCGGTGAGGACCCGCACCCTGCCCCCGTGTGGCTGGTGATCCGGCTTGCCGCACCAAGCTCCAGCAGCCGGGCCTCGGCCTCGCCCAGGCTCTCCGCGACCTTGAAGCAGATGTGAAGCTGCTGGGGAACGATCTGGCCAGGCCAACTCGGAGCCCGATAGCCCTCGACCCGCTGAAAGCCGATAGAGAGCCCGTCCTCACGGTTGAGAGCGGCGAACTCGGCGTCCGACTTCGGGTGCGGTTCAAAGCCGGTGGCCCGCTGATAGAACGCCGCCAGAGCCAGCGGATCAGGACAATCGAGCGTCATCGCACCCAGTTCCATCTGCAGGGGCATGAGACCTCGGAGTCGGTCAGTGGACTTCCGCGCACGCCATGAAGGCGGTTGCCTACCGTTGAGCGGGACGAGCGCCTTCGTTCCACTCCACCGTAAGCACAGCAGGTCAGAGCCTCACCAGGCCAACAGTTGTCCGGGACAGGACATCCGTCAGCCTTCGCGTACGGTGCGGAGGCAGCAGTTGGTGGACACTCGCGCGCACAGTGGAGATGAGGTCGGCATTCCGATGCAGGTAGCGGCCGTTCATCCCGATATGCCGGAGAGTGCGCGTTTGGCCGCCTACAGCGCGATCTCCACGTCCCTTGCCCTGCAAAATGATCGCCGATTGGGCGAACTGGTTGGTGCCGCCATACCGCTTGGCTCCGGTATCGGTGGAAGGTCTGCGGTACTGGAGGTTGACGGGAAGCCGGTCTTCGTGAAGCGGGTACCGCTCACGGATATGGAGCGGCGGCCGGAGCACGTAGGATCCACGGCCAATCTGTTCGAGCTTCCCGCCTTCTGCCAGTACGGCGTGGGTGGCCCTGGTTTCGGCGCATGGCGGGAGCTCACTGTTCACATCATGACGACGAACTGGGTTCTCGGAGGGCAATACCAGGGATTCCCGATGATGTATCACTGGCGTGTACTGCCGGACGCGGCCGCGCTTTCCGGGGAACTCGCGGACGTGGCGCGGGTCGTGGCCTATTGGGGAGGCAGGCCAGAGGTGGGCCGTCGTATCGAGGCCCTTCAGCAGTCCTCTGCGAGCCTCGTACTGTTTCTGGAGTACATCCCTCAGACGCTCGACGAATGGCTCACCGAGCAGATTCAGGCTGGTGAAGAATCCGCCGACCGGGCTTGTTCCCTGGTGGAGGGCGAGTTGGAGGCCGGTACGTCCTTTATGGGCGCTCGCGGGATTCTGCATTTCGACGCCCATTTCCAGAACATCCTGATCGACGGCCGACGCCTTTACTTCGCCGACTACGGCCTCGCCCTCTCCTCCCGATTCGATCTGTCACCATCCGAGACCGGATTCTTTGAACTCCACAGGGCCTACGATCGCTGTTACACACGCAGTTGGCTGGTGAACAGTCTGATCACCAAGCTTTACGGATACGAGCGGAAGGAACGCGAGGCACTTATCCGTGTATGCGCGAAAGGAGAGGAACCGCCGGATGGCCCGCAAGAGGCCAGGGCGATCCTCTCCCGCCATGCACCACTCGCCGCAGTGATGACGGACTTCTACGGCAAGATCCAGGACGAGAACAGGGAGACCCCGTACCCGGCGGAGGCGCTCCATCGGGCCCTCCATGGCGGAGCCGGGGGCGGCTGAGTGGTGGTGATCAACTCGGCGAGGGAGAAGTGGGTTTCGCAGTTGGGGCAGGTGGTGTGGCCGAGTAGGTGGGTCAGGGTGTGGGCGAGTTCGGGGTGGCCGTCGGAGAGGGCGGTGGCGTGGAGGCGTCGGGGGATGATGTGCAGGTCGGCCGGGGCGGCCGGTAGCAGGGGGCTCGTGGTGACGTCGGCGTCGGAGCGGGCGTAGTCCTCGGTGGTGGAGAAGAAGCCTTGTTCGCCGAGGGCGATGAACAGGGCGGTGCGGCAGCCGGGGCAGTCGAGCTCGTACTCCCTGTCGCCGAGCCCCCGGGCCAGGACTTCGCTCCAGTCCGCGGCGCCTTCGAAGGCCGGTACGGCTGCCAGGAGATGGAGGTAGTCGGTGCGGTCGGATGCCGTCCGGAGTTGCTGGTTCACCGCTGTCAGGAGGCTCTCGATCTCGGCGGTGTACTGGGCGCGGACGTCGCCGGCGCCGTGGGGCTGCTCGGCGCCCGCCATGATCGCGCCGGCCAGGACCAGGGCGTTCACCGACTGCTCCCGGTCGTCACCGCCGGCTGTCTCGGCCAGCCAGGGCAGTGCGGTGAAGCTGGCCGGGTAGACGCTGCCCTGATGGCACAGCGCCGACCACAGGTCGTTCCACAGCTCGGGGTCGGGTTCCCGTGCGATGCGGTCCAGGAGGGGCGGCCAGTCCGTCATGCGGGGATCCCACCAGCTTGCGTCCGACGGCCGCGACCACCGGAACGAGGGACGTCCGGCACCCGTGGTTGACCTTCCCCCAAGGGGAGCCCGCAGGATCGGTGGGGCCGGGCGACGGGCCCGGGATGAGGGGAGGGCGGATGGGGCTGATGGGTATCGGGGCGTTCGCCGAAGCGTGCCGGTTGTCGCCGAAGGCGCTGCGGCTCTATGACGAGTTGGGCCTGCTTACTCCGGCCCGCGTCGACCCGGTGACGGGCTACCGCCGTTATGCGCCGGAGCAGTTGGAGCAGGCGCGGCTGGTCGCGTGGCTCCGGCGGCTGGGTATGCCGCTGGCCCGTATCCGGTACGTCGGCTCGCTGGAGGCGGGGGCGGCGGCGGTCGAGATCCGGGCCTTCTGGGCCGAGGTCGAGGCCACTGCCACCGCCCGCCGGGATCTGGCCGTCTTCCTCATCGACCATCTCTCCCGGAAGGACTCCGCCATGTCCCCCACCACCGAACCGCTGGGCATCCGCTATGCCGCGCTCTCCGACACCGGCCTGGTCCGCGAGAGCAACCAGGACACCGCCTACGCGGGGGCCCGTCTGCTCGCCGTGGCCGACGGGTACGGCAACCGGGGCGCGCCCGCGAGTGCGGCCGCCGTGGACGCGCTCAAGCAACTGGAGGGCGAGCGTGCCGCGGCGGGTGAGCTGCTCGCCGTGCTGGAGGACGCGGTCGACCGGGCGGGGCGGGCGGTGCGCGGCGCTGCCGGAACGGGTGCTTCCGAGGGGGTGGCGGGCACCACGCTCACCGCGATGCTGTGGACCGGCTCGCAGCTCGCCCTGGTCCACATCGGCGACTCGCGGGTCTACCTGCTGCGCGGCGGGGAGTTGTTCCAGATCACCCACGACCACACCGTGGTGCAGTCGATGATCGACGAAGGGCGCCTCACGCCGGCGGAGGCCGCCTCGCATCCCCAGCGGTCGCTGCTGGTGCGCGCGCTGGGTGAAGGGGCCGATGCCACACCGGAGTTGAGGCTGCGCGACGCCCGGCTCGGGGACCGGTACCTGCTCTGTTCCGACGGGCTGTCCGCCGTGGTGCCGGGTGGGGAGATCCACCGGGTGCTGGCCGGGGCCGGCGGGCCCGAGCAGGCGGTCCGCGCGCTCATCGCCCTCGCCAACGGCTCCGGCGGCCCCGACAACATCAGCGCGGTGGTCGCCGACGTCCACGAATTCCAGCGGTAGCCCCCTCACCCGCCCCGCTGGGAGTTGAGGCGGGCGGCCTGGCGGGTGAGGTGGTCGCGTTCGGGGACGTTGGGGGCGGTGCGGGCGGCCTGGGCGTAGAGGCGGGCCGCGGTGTCCCGGTCGCCGGCGCGTTCGTGCAGATGGGCGGCGACGGCGGTGTACCGGGGCAGGGCGGGGTCGAGTCCGGCCAGGGCGGCGAGGCCGGCCCGCGGGCCGTCGGCCTCGCCCACCGCGACGGCCCGGTTGAGGCGGGCCACCGGGCTGCCGGTGAGGCGTACCAGCTCGTCGTACCACTCGGTGATCTGCACCCAGTCGGTCTCCGCGGCGGTCCTGGCGTCGGCGTGGAGTGCGGCGACGGCCGCCTGGGCCTGGAATTCGCCCAGGCGGTCGCGGGCCAGGGCCGCCTGGAGGATGCCGATGCCCTCGGTGATCAGCGCGGTGTCCCAGCGGCCGCGGTCCTGCTCGGCGAGCGGGATCAGCCTGCCGTCGGGGCCGGTGCGCGCGGGGCGCCGGGCGTGGTGCAGCAGCATCAGCGCGAGCAGGCCCTCGACCTCCTCGTCGTCGGTCCTGGCGGAGAGTTGGCGGGTGAGGCGGATCGCCTCGGCGGCGAGGTCGACGTCGCCGGAGTAGCCCTCGTTGAAGACGAGGTAGAGGACGCGCAGCACGGTGGCGGGGTCGCCGGGCCGGTCGAGGGCGACTCCGGAGACGGTCCGCTTGGCGCGGCTGATCCGCTGGGCCATGGTGGCCTCCGGCACCAGATAGGCCTGGGCGATCTGCCGGGTGGTGAGGCCGCCGACGGCGCGCAGCGTGAGCGCCACCGCCGAGGCCGGGGTCAGCGACGGGTGGGCGCAGAGAAAGTACAGGTGGAGGGTGTCGTCCGCCGCTTCGCCGGGGCCGGGTGGGGGTTCGGCGTCGACGAGTTCCTCGCGCCGCCGACGGGAGGTGTCGGCGCGTACGGTGTCGAGGTGCCGGCGCCAGGCCACTGTGATCAGCCAGCCCTTGGGGTCCTTCGGCGGCTCGTCCGGCCAGCGGCGCACGGCTTCGAGCAGGGCGTCCTGCACGGCGTCCTCGGCCGCCGCGAAATCTGCTCCGCGGCGGACGAGGACACCGATGACCGCGGGCACCAGCTCCCTGAGCAGGGCCTCGTTCACTCGGCGGTCGGGCAGTGCTCGCCGTAGAAGGGGCGCACTTCGAGCCACTCGTGGATGGGCCGGCCTCCGGCGCCCGGGGCCGCGGACAGTTCACCGGCGAGTTCGACGGCGCGCTCGTAGGTCTCGACGTCGATCACCATCCAGCCGGCGATGAGGTCCTTGGTCTCGGCGAACGGGCCGTCGGTGACCGGTGGCCGCCCCTCGCCGTCGTAGCGGACGAAGGTGCCCTCCGGGGAGAGCGCCTGCCCGTCGACGTACTCGCCGGTGGTCTCCAGCTTGGCGGCGAAGTCGTTCATGTACTGGATGTGGGCCGTGACCTCCTCCGGTTCCCACTGGTCCATCGGCACGTTGTTGACCGGCGCCGGAGCGCCCCGGTAGTGCTTCAGCAGCAGATACTTGGCCATGGTGTTCTCCCTGGTGGGCTACGGCCCATTGTGGCCGTACTCATCCCTGGGACGGAGCCGTGCTCCCGTTCTCGACATCCCGCCGGAAGGTTTTTTTCCGGTGTCCGGGGGCGGTGGGGCGGACCGGTCAGGAATCGAGAAGCGCCGGGTGCGGGCCGCCGCTAGCGTGAGCACCCCGCCGAGACCACCGGCGGCACTCCGCGGCCCGGCCGGACGGGCACCGGCGGACGGCAGGACGGACCGAGGAGAGCCCGATGAGTACGGCCAGGAAGGCGGGCCCGCAGTCGTCCGCACCGCACATCGCCGACAGCCATGACCTGATCCGGGTGCACGGCGCACGCGAGAACAACCTCAAGGACATCAGCGTCGAACTCCCCAAGCGCCGCCTCACGGTGTTCACCGGGGTCTCCGGCTCCGGAAAGAGTTCGCTGGTCTTCGACACCATCGCCGCCGAGTCGCAGCGCCTGATCAACGAGACGTACAGCGCCTTCGTACAGGGCTTCATGCCGGCTTCGGCGCGGCCCGAGGTGGATGTGCTGGACGGGCTGACCACGGCGATCGTGGTGGACCAGCAGCGGATGGGCGCCGATCCCCGCTCCACGGTCGGCACCGCCACCGACGCCAACGCGATGCTGCGGATCCTCTTCAGCCGGCTCGGCAGCCCGCATGTCGGGCCGCCGGGGGCGTTCGCGTTCAACGTGCCCTCGGTGTCGGCGGCCGGTGCGATCAAGGTGGGGAAGGCGGGGAAGGCGCAGAAGGTCACCTTCAACAAGGTCGGCGGGATGTGCCCGGTCTGCGAGGGCCGCGGCTCGGTCGCCGATCTGGACCCGGCCGCGCTCTACGACGCGACGAAGTCGATCAACGAGGGCGCCTTCACCATCCCCGGCTACACCGGCGGCGGTTGGAACACCCGGCTCTACGCCGAGTCCGGCTTCTTCGACCCGGACAAGCCGATCCGCGACTTCAGCGAGCGGGAACGGCACGACCTGCTGCACCACGAGCCGGTCCGGATGAAGATCGCCGGGATCAATATGACCTACGAGGGCCTGATCCCGCGGATCCGCAAGTCGATGCTGTCCAAGGACAAGGAGGGGATGCAGCCGCATGTGCGGGCCTTCGTGGAACGCGCGGTCGCCTTCACCCCCTGCCAGGACTGCGGGGGCACCCGGCTCGCGGAGCACGCCCGCGCCTCGAAGATCGCCGGGATCTCCATCGCGGACGCCTGCCGGATGGAGATCCGGGATCTGGCCGCCTGGGTCCGCGGGCTGGCCGAGCCCTCGGTGGCGCCGCTGCTCACCGCCCTGACGCAGAGCCTGGAGTCGTTCACCGAGATCGGCCTCGGCTACCTCTCCCTGGACCGGCCGGCCGGCACCCTCTCCGGCGGTGAGGCGCAGCGCGTCAAGATGATCCGCCACCTCGGCTCCTCCCTCACCGACACCACCTATGTCTTCGACGAGCCCACCACCGGGCTGCACCCGCACGACATCCAGCGGATGAACCGGCTGCTGCTGCGCCTGCGGGACAAGGGCAACACGGTGCTGGTGGTGGAGCACAAGCCGGAGGTCATCGCCATCGCCGACCATGTGGTGGACCTCGGCCCGGGCGCCGGGACGGCCGGCGGCACCGTCTGCTTCGAGGGCACCGTCGACGGGCTGCGCGCCGGCGCCACCCTCACCGGCCGCCATCTGGACGACCGCGCCAGGGTCAAGGACGCGGTACGCACCCCGTCCGGCGCGCTGGAGATCCGCGGCGCCACCACCCACAATCTGCGCGAGGTCGACGTGGACATCCCGCTCGGGGTGCTCACCGTCGTCACCGGGGTCGCCGGTTCCGGCAAGAGTTCCCTGCTGCACGGGTCGCTGCCGGAGGACGCCGGGGTGGTACTGGTCGACCAGGCGCCCATCCGCGGCTCCCGGCGCAGCAATCCGGCCACCTACACCGGACTGCTGGACCCGATCCGCAAGGCGTTCGCCAAGGCCAACGATGTGAAGCCGGCCCTGTTCAGCGCCAACTCCGAAGGGGCGTGCCCCACCTGCAAGGGCGCCGGGGTGATCTACACCGACCTGGCGATGATGGCCGGGACCGCCACCACCTGCGAGGACTGCGAGGGGCGGCGGTTCGACGGCGCGGTGCTGGAGTACCGGCTCGGCGGGCGGGACATCAGCGAGGTGCTGGCGATGCCGGTGGCGGAGGCCGCGGAGTTCTTCGCCGGGGGCGAGGCGCGTACTCCGGCCGCGCTGCGGATCCTGGAGCGGCTGGCCGATGTCGGCCTCGGCTATCTCACCCTCGGCCAGCCCCTCACCACCCTCTCCGGCGGCGAACGCCAGCGGCTGAAACTCGCCACCCACATGGGCGAGAAGGGCGGCACCTACGTCCTGGACGAGCCGACCGCGGGGCTCCATCTCGCCGATGTGGAGCAGTTGCTGGGGCTGCTGGACCGGCTGGTGGACGCCGGTAAGTCGGTCATCGTCATCGAGCACCACCAGGCCGTCATGGCGCACGCCGACTGGATCATCGACCTCGGTCCGGGCGCCGGGCACGAGGGCGGCCGCGTCGTCTTCGAGGGCACCCCCGCCGAGCTGGTCGCCACCCGCCCCACCCTCACCGGGCAGCACCTCGCGGAGTACGTCGGCGGCTGACCGCGACCGCCGGCCGGGCACCGGGGAAGGGGGCGCACCTGCGGGGGTGCGCCCCTCAACCGTTCAACGGTGCGCGGCCGGGGCGGCCGGCGGGTCAGCTCTGGAAGCGGTCGCGGGCGTCCTTCGCGGCGTCCTTCGCCGCGTCCTCGGCCTGCTCGCGGCCCTGCTCGGCGCGCTCACGCATCTGGTCCTGGCCGCCACGGCGCTCCCGCTCGCCGTCACCGCCGCGCTTGGCCCGCTGCGCCTTGTCCTTGAGCTCATTGGCCTTCTCGCTGAACTGGTCCTTCATGCCCATGATGTTCACTCCTGGGGAATGTGGGGGTTCGGGGCGCGACCAGACTTACACGCCCCGACATACGCCGCATTTCGATCAACGGGCGGCCATCCACAGGTGGTGATCGACGGACGGCGATCACCGGGTCCCGACCGCCCGCCCCCTGCCTCACGAGAAAAGCGTCAGCTCCGAACTGATCGTGTCCCAGAGGGAGTTGAACCACTTCTTCGCCTCCCGCACGAAGGAGCCGTCCCGTTCACCGGCCTGCGGCTCGAAGCCGAAGAGCAGCGACTGGGAGCCATGGGTGTCGTACAGGTCGAGGGTGCCGTCGCCGAACTCCTCCTCGCGGCGGGCCACCGTGTAGAACGCCAGCAGCGCCTCGGCGTCGTTGAGCAGATACAGCTTGACCGGCGGGGTGAACGGCAGGGCGCGGAACTCGACTTGGACGTCGATGCCATGGGAGGCGCGCAGCTCGAGGAGATGGGAACGCAGCACCTGGCCCTGGGCGTTGCGCTGCGCCAGCCAGCGCTGGTGGACCCGCTCGTCCTGGTGGTCCGCCGGTGCGGGGAAGGCCAGGGCGATGTCCCGGCCGGGCAGCAGCACCCGCAGCCGTACCGCCTCGGGCAGCAGCCGGCCCTCGTGGATCAGCCGCAGCGGCTCCCCCACCGCCACCAGCAGCGACTCGGCCGTCAGGCACACCGCGTCGATGCTCACCTCGGGCGCCGCGAACGCCTCGGAGAGCCGGGGCGCCAGGCTGACCAGGGTGGACTGCGGTGCCGCGACCCTCGGCGGGCTGCCCTTGCTGACGTTGGTGAGCAGCCCCTCCTCGGCCAGCGTCCGTATCGCCTGGCGTACGGTGCCGCGCTCCACGGCGAACTCCTCGGCCAACTCGGCCTGGGTGGGCAGCCGGTCGCCCGCCTTGAGCGGTCCGCTCCTGATCCGCTCGCGCAGGGCGGCGGCGATCTGCTGGGACGTCGTCCGATCGTCACTGCCGTTCACTGCAAGGTCCTTCCGCGGCACGGCAAAACGGTAGTGCCAGCCTCCATCTCCCGGGCGCTGACTGGCAATTGTTTACCCATGGCAGCCAAGTGGGCACACCTCAAACAGAGTTGGCAACCAACTCGCAACAAGATGGCAATACTTGGCACCATCCCCGCCAGCCTCCGAAGGAGGGACACCATGCCCGTCACAGCCCTGCTCACGGCGACCCTCGCCGTCGGCCTCGAACAGCTCCTCCAGTGGTCGTACGGCCCGATGGGCGTGGTGGGGCTGACCCTGCTCACCGTCGGCGTGCGCAGCGGAAACCACACCTGCAGCTCGGTCGGCGCCCTGGTACTGGCCCTGCTCCTCACCGGCCCCGCGGCCTGACCCGGCCCACCGCACCGCACCCCGGAGGTGAAACATGCCGCTCTACGCAGTCACCGTCGCCATCGCGGGCCTCGGCTTCGAACAGCTCGTCCAGGTGCGCTACGGCCCGCTGGGCCTGGCCGCCCTGCTGGCGCTCACCATCGGGCTCCGGGCCAGAAACGCCGCGTTCAGCGGCACCGGGGCAGCCGTCCTGGTCCTCCTGCTGGCCCACGGCTGAACCGCCCGCCACGCGGCGTGGTCAGAACACATCCGGGCACCACGGGCCGCGCGCGGTACGGAACACACCGTCGGCCAGCGCCAGCGCGCCCGGTGTCTCCTCGGCGATCCGCCCGAGCGCCCCCAGCCGCACCGCCGAGCCCTCCCCCAGCCACAGCGCGCCCAACTCCCTTACGTCCAGCACCAGATCGGGCTCCGACCGGACCGGGACGCAGGACGCGCCGTCCGGGCCGGCCGCCAACCGGTAGCGGCGCGGGGCCTCTTCGGGGGCGTGCACTTCGAGCACCAGCGTCCCCTCCCGCTCGTAGCTCCGTGTCTCCAGGGCGCGCACCACGTCCAGGATGCGGACCCAGAGCCAGTCGGCGCGGGTGGTGATCCTGGCGGCGCGCGGATCGGGCAGCAGCTCGGGCAGCAGGCTGTCGACGGCGCGGTGGCCGGTGCGGACCTTGGTGATCCAGTCGACCGAGCAGAGGAAGTGCCACAGGGCACGTTCCGCAGCCGGGCCGAGTGCGATCAGATCGTGCACCGTCGCCGTGTTCTGCGGCTGCTTGGCATCGCTCCACGCATCGTCCGCGGAGTACACCAGCAGCCCTTCCACCTCCCCGGACGCGGACCGGTAGACCGCGTGGAACGGCTCCCGCCAGGGGTGCTCGGGGACGGTCTCCGCACCGGTGGCCCGGGCCCACCACTCGGCGTCCCGGTCCACCGCCCCGGGCTGCCCCGCCCGCAGCCGATCATGCAGAGCGGGCCCCGACTCCCGTACCTCCGCCGCGTCCACCAGCTCGATCCGGCCCCCGCACCCGGGCCCCGACCAGCGGGTGCCCAGTCCGGTCCGTGGGACGTCGATCTCGAAATCGGCGACGGAGGCGGCGGGCCCGAAGCCGAACCGGCCGTAGATCGGGTACTCGGCGGCGATCAGCGTCGCCACCACCTCACCGCGCTCCCGAGCCGCCGCCAGGTCCCGCGCCATCATCCGGCCGAGCAGACCGCGGCGGCGATGGGTGGGGCTGACGGTGACATTGGAGATCGCGTCGGCGGCGACCTCCGCGCCACCCACCGCCGTCAGCCGCTGCGGGAACGAACGCAGGGTGCCGACACAGCGGTCCCCGTCGAAGGCGCCGAGGGTACGCGGCGGGTCGAGGGTCCGCGTACGCCAGGCCACATACTCCGGTGACGGTGTCGGCGGCCGCAGAAAGCCGGTGTGCAGCGCCCGCAGCCAGGGCTCCACCTCATCCGGGGTGATCGGCCGCACGACGGTCCCGGCGGAGGGGGGAGAGGTGGTAGTAGAGGGCGCGGCGGTGGCAGGGGCTTCGCTGGGCATACCGACCAACGTAGGCGGGGCCGCCCACCCTGTCGCCCGGTTTCCGCCCGCCCCCGCGGCCCAGCCCGTCTCCCCCGCAGGTCAGAACGCGGCCCGTATCGCGCCCACCTCGCGGCCCGCGCCCAGCAGCGGCGCCGCGCCGATCCGCTCGACCACCGCGCCCCGCACCCCGGCCAGCTCCAACGCCCGTGCCAGGACCGGTCCGAGGGCGCGCCCCGCACCGTCGTCGATCTTGAAGGCGAGGGCGCGGCCGTCGGGCAGCGCAACCGCCTGCACCCCCTCCGCGCCCATCTTCGACAGCGTGCCCGGCACCTCCCGCATCAGCCAGGTGTCCGCCCTGCGGGTGCCGCCCACATACTCCGGGTGCGCCCGCATGGCGTCCGCGACCCGGCGCTCCGCGGACCCCGGCTCGGCCCGGACGAAGTACCGGAAGGCGCGGGCCAGACCGGTCAGGCTGATCGCCATCAGCGGCGCCCCGCAGCCGTCCGTACCGACCGCGGCGACCTTCTCGCCCGAGGCCTCCTCCACGACGTCCCGCACCAGCCGCTGCAAGGGGTGCTCCGGATCCAGACAGGAGGCGGCCGGCCAGCCGTTGCCGGCGCAGGCGGCGAGCATCGCGGTGTGCTTGCCGGAGCAGTTCATGGTGATCCGGTCCCGGATCCCGCCCGCGGCCAGGTGGAGTTCCGCCTCCTCCGGGTCCAGCGGGAGATCGGGCGGGCACTGGAGATCGGCCTCGGTGAGACCGGCCTCGGCGAGCATCCGCCGCACCAGCTCGCGGTGGAAGGGCTCACCGGAGTGGCTGGCCGAGGCCAGTGCCAGCCGCTCGCCCGCCAGCTCAAGACCGGCCCGCAGGATCGCGGCGGCCTGCATCGGCTTGTTCGCGGAGCGGGGGAAGACGGGGGTGTCCGCGGCGCCGAGCGCCAACTCCACCCGCCCGTCCGGATCCAGCAGCACCAGGCTGCCGCGGTGGCGGCCCTCGACAAAACCGGAGCGCACGACCTCGGCGAGGACCGGGGATATGGCTGCGGGCACGGCGGTACTGGTCTCGGCTTGCATGGCGGGCCTTCCGGGCGGGACCCGTCCGGAAGGCCCCGGGCTCGCCAGGCGGCCGGTCAGCCGAGCAGGTCGTCTACGTTTGCTTCGCCTTCACGGTACCTTCGGGCGATTTCTGCGCCACACGCGTCGGCGGTCCGCTGGAGCCGCTGCCGCTCCCGGGAGACCTGCTGCTCATAGGCGACGAGGCGGCCCATCGCGGCCCTCAGCTCCTCGTCCGTACGGGCGTCCAGATCGGAGAGTTCGACCTCGGCGAGCATCTCCGCGGCCAGCCGCCCGTACTCGGCGCTGCGCGGGGTGGCGAGGGTGACATGGCGGGCGGAGGAGCGCTGGCGGGCGGGCTGGTCGGTGAGGATCTCCGGCAGCCGGTCCACCGGCGGCACCCCGTCGAGCGGTGCCCGCGGCGCGGTACGGCGGTCCAACTCGGCCCGGAGGATGTCGATCCGGCCCTGCACCAGGCGCCGCACATAGCTCAGGTCGGCCTCGTCGCGCCGGGCCTGGCGGCGCAGTTCACGCAGCTCGGGCAGCAACAGCGGCTCCTCCTCGGGGACTTGGGGCGCCCCGCCCGGCGCCCGTGGATCGCGGCCGGCCGGGCGGTCCGGTGCGATGTCGCGTGGGGCGGACGGGCTGTCCGACCGCTGTACGGGCGGGCGGCCGGACCGCAGGCCCGCCCCCCGCGGCACCACGGGCCCTGCCGGTCGTCCGGTACTCGGTGTGGTCACGGCACTGCTCCCCTTCGCCTCGCCGGCGCCCCGGTCGCCGGCCCGGCTCATCGTGCCATCACCGATGGGCGGTTTGCGGCTGAGTGCCCCTGATCGGCCCCGGATGGGGGGTTCGGGCGCATCCGATCACCCCGGATGGCGGTACGGGCGCGCCCGGAGGCGTACGAGGCGCACACCCCCCTTCCCGGCACCGGCCCGGCGGCGCCCGTACGGGGCACGGCATGATGGGCGGTATGCGTGCAGTGGTGCAGAGGGTGGACGGGGCGAGCGTCACCGTCGAGGACGCGGACGGGGTGCCGCGGACGGTCGGCGCGATCGAGGGCGAGGGGCTGTGCGTCCTGGTGGGCGTAACCCACGAGGACACCAAGGAGCAGGCGGACCGGCTGGCCCGCAAACTGTGGTCGCTGCGGATCCTGCACGACGAGCGGTCCTGCTCCGACCAGGACGCCCCGCTGCTGGTCATCAGCCAGTTCACCCTCTACGGCGACGCCCGCAAGGGCCGCCGCCCCACCTGGAGTTCGGCCGCCCCCGGCGAGGTGGCCGAGCCGCTGGTGGACGAGGTGGTGGCCCGGCTGCGGGCGCTCGGCGCCACCGTCGCCACCGGCCGCTTCGGCGCCCGGATGCGGGTCTCCCTCACCAACGACGGCCCGTTCACAGTGCAGTTGGAGGTCTGAGGCCGCCCCGGACGGCTGCGGGGGCGGCCCGGGGCGGTCAGGGTTCGACCACGGTCTCCTGGGCGGCGGCGGTGTCGTCCGCGATGAGGGGCGCGTCCGCCGGAACGTTCCGCTTCACCAGCGCCAGGGCGATCGGCCCCAGTTCGTGGTGGCGGGCCGAAGTCGTGACGAAGCCCAGCTTGCGGCCGTCCGTCCCGTCCGCGGCGAGCCGGACCGGCGCCCCGTGCGGGGGCAGACGCACCTCGCTGCCGTCGAGGTGCAGGAAGACCAGCCGCCGCGGCGGCTTGCCGAGATTCTGCACCCGGGCCACCGTCTCCTGGCCGCGGTAGCAGCCCTTCTGCAGATGGACGGCGCTGTCCAGCCAGCCCAGCTCGTGCGGGATGGTGCGGTGGTCCGTCTCGAAGCCGAGCCGCGGCCGGTGCGCCTCGACCCGCAGCGCCTCGTACGCCAGCAGGCCGGCGGCCGGGCCGTGGCTTTCGGCGAACTCCGTCAGCCCTTCGCGGGGCAGGAACACGTCCCGCCCGTACGGGGTTTCGCGGACCACGGTGCCCTCGGGGGCCTCCGCGATGGAGCCGGCCGGGAGGTGCACCACGGCGAAGTCGGCGGTGCGGTCGGCGACCTCCACCCGGTAGAAGAACTTCATCGACTCCAGATAGTCGATCAACGCGCCCTGGGTGCCCGGCTCGACATGCGCCCACACCGTGGTCCCGTCGTCCACCAGGTACAGGGCGTGCTCGATATGGCCGTGGGCGGAGAGGATCAGCGCCTCGGTGGCCTGCTGCGGGGGCAGTTCGCTGACGTGCTGGGTGAGCAGGAGGTGCAGCCAGCCCAGCCGGTCGTCACCGGTGACGGTGACCACCCCGCGGTGGGAGAGGTCGACGAATCCGGTGCCGTCGGCGAGGGCGCGCTGCTCGCGGAACAGCTCCCCGTAGTGGGCGGCCACCCCTTCGTCGACGCCCTCACCGGGCACCGCGCCGGGCAGGGACAGCAGGGGGCTTCGCATGGAGTGTTGCTGCATAACCACACACAGTACGACCGTGTGAAGCGCGCCCTTATTCCGTATCCTGACCGCTGACTGTGTCTGTCGTGTCTCTCGTGTCCGTCGTGGAGCGGGCCGTGCAGGACGCGCAGCGGCCGAAGATCGCGAAGTGCTTCATATCGGTGTCGAAGCCGAAGTCGGCCCGCAGCTTGGCGGTGAACTCGGCCGCGACCTCCACATCCGCCTCGATCACCTCGGTGCAGTCCCGGCACACCAGATGCATATGGTGGTGCCGGTCCGCCAGGTGGTAGGTGGGGGCGCCGTGCCCCAGGTGGGCGTGGCTGACCAGGCCCAGTTCCTCCAGCAGCTCCAGGGTGCGGTACACGGTGGAGATGTTGACCCCGGAGGCGGTGCGGCGGACCTCGCCCAGGATGTCGTCCGGGGTGGCGTGCCCCAGGGTGTCGACGGCTTCCAGCACGAGCTGGCGCTGCGGGGTCAGCCGGTAGCCGCGCTGCCGCAGGTCGCTCTTCCAGTCGGTGCTCACCACGGCAACCAGGGTAGCCCCCGGAGCACGGGCGCCGACCGGGCCGGGACCCGGGCGGCGGAAGCGGGGCCTACTTGAAGAAGGCGATGCCGTCGTCCGGGAGGTCCCCCAGGTCCTTCGCCCAGGACTCCACGTCCTCGGGGCTGACGACCTTCTTCAACTGCGCCGACATATACGGCCGCAGCGGCACCTCGGGCGTCTGCTTCTCGCCGACCCACATCAGGTCGCTCTTGACGTACCCGTAGAGCCGCTTGCCGCCGCTGTACGGGCCGGAGGCGGCGGTGCGGGCCACGGCGTCGGTGGCCAGGTCGATCTGGGGCTTCTGGTCGGCGAGTTCGCCGTACCAGATCTCGACCACGCCGTCGTCGCGGCACATCACGGCCTCGACCTTGCGCTCGGCGTCGATGCGCCAGAAGCCGGACTCGCTCTCCAGGGGGCGGGCCTTCTTGCCCTCGTCGTCCAGCGCCCAGGCGTGCGAGTGGTACTCCAGGAAGTCGCGCCCGTCGTGGGTGAAGCTGACCTCCTGGCCGAAGTTGCACTTCTCGCTGCCGGGGAATTCGTGCACGCCGGCGCCGGCCCAGTTCCCCAGGAGGAAGGCCAGCGGGACGAGGTCCTTGTGCAGGTCAGAGGGGATCTCGATCATGGGATGCTCTGTGTTTCTTCAGACGGCGGGGACGGTGGACGGCTGGCGCGGCACGGCTGCCTCAGCTCAGCGCTGGCCCTGGTAGAGCTTCTTCACCGTGAGCGCGGCGAAGGCGAGAACGCCGAGGCAGACCAGGGAAAGCAGGACTTCGAAGAGTGCCTCAAGCACGGGGTGCTCCTTGATCGGGGCGGTGGTGGGTGGTGACGGTGGTGGCCGGCCGGCGCCGCGGGCTGCGGATCCGCGGCAGGGCCGGGGCCCACTCTAGTCGGGTGGGCCCCGGCTCTCTCCCCGAGGTCCCACAGCCTGTGGACAACGTCCGGCGGCCTGTGGAAAACCCGGCCGGGGGTCGACGGGACCTGCCAGACTCAGCCCAGCAGTCCGCTCTGGAGCCTCACCGCCTGATGGAACGGCACGGCCGCCGCCCCGCCCCGCCGCTCCTGCACCACCAGCGCCAGGGTGTCCCCCGCCGCCACATACGCCTGCCGCACCTGCGCCGCCCCGTACGGCGAAGGCTCGGTGAAGACGTACCGGCCGGTCTCCTCGGGTGAGCCGGTGGCGTCCCAGGTGGGGTCGAAGACGCCCTCGGGGGCGCCGGCCAACTGCCGTCCGGTGGTGGTGCCGAGGTAGAGGACGTCGTCGACGAAGCGGGTGGCGCGGGCGGCGGAGTCGAACCGCAGCAGGTAGACGCGGCCGCGGGTGCCGTCCGGCATGGTCCAGGCGCGGGCGGCGAGCTGCCGTACCGGCAGGTCCCGCAGCCCGTCGCGGACCGCGCCCCGGTCCTCGGCGGCGTACTCGCGGGCGAAGCGGTCCCGGCCGGTCCAGCCGCCGTCCGGTTCGCGGTCCTGGGTCGCGCCCTCCGGGGCCGGGAGCAGCAGGTCGCGCAGGTCGGCGTGGTGGACGCGGCCCGGGTTGTCCCCGGCGAAGGGACCCGGCGCCCCGGCCGGCAGCACCGGCCGGGCGAGCCGCGGATACGTCCACCCGCCGCCCGCCCCGCGGTCCGGCACTTCGGTACGGGCCTGCGCGGCGATCGTCCAGGCGGCCCCGGCACCGAGGACACCGCACACCACGGCGGCCAGCACCCGCCGGCCGGTCCCCCCGAACCGGCCGGCGGGTGCGCGGGCGGGCCCGGACGGCGGCAGGCCGCGGTCGGTGGTGGTGTCCCCCGCCGCCTCCACCTCGAAGACCGCGCCCACGCCCGCCGCGGCGCGGCCGGTGTCCGGGCCGTGTCCGGGTGTCGGTGCTGCGTGCATCGCGTTGCCCCCCAGGTGCTGAGCGCGGGCCGGGTACCGCACATCCAGGTGACCGGTGTACGGGGGAAGCGGTTGTGCGGGCGTTGATTACGATTCCGGTATGGCCAAGAAGCTCGTGATCAAGGTGACGGCGGGGGCGGACGCCCCGGAGCGGTGCTCTCAGGCGTTCACGGTGGCGGCGGTGGCCGCGGCCAGCGGGGTGGAGGTGTCGCTCTGGCTGACCGGCGAGTCCGCGTGGTTCGCGCTGCCGGGCCGGGCCGCCGAGTTCCAACTCCCGCACGCCGCACCGCTTCCCGACCTGATCGAGGGCATCCAGGCGGGCGGCCGGATCACCCTGTGCACCCAGTGCGCGGCCCGCCGTGACATCACCGAGCAGGACGTGCTGGACGGGGTGCGGATCGCAGGCGCCCAGCTCTTCGTCCAAGAGGCCACGGCCGACGGCGTCCAGGCCCTGGTGTACTGAAGCCGCCCTCGCGCGCCGAAGCTCCGGTGTGCTGAACGGCGGTGGTGGGAGCCCCAGTTGCCCGTCCGGTGGTCGCGGTCAGCGCCGCTTCTTGCCGTTCTTCTTGCCGTCGAGTTCGTCCCACCACTCGTCGGACTGCGGGTCCCCGGAGGGGTCGTCCCACCAGCGGTCCTCCGGGCCGCGCCGGTTGGCGACGATGGCGGCGACCGGCGGGATCACCATGGCGACCACGCACATCCCCACCGCCGCCGGCACCGACCACAGCCGTACGACACCCCAGGCCAGCACGAACATCGCGATGCAGAAGGCCATCAAGGCGAAGTAGATATGACGCCTGCGCGCGTACATACCTCAAGCGTAGGCCCGGCCTCGGGGTGCCCGCAGGGGCTGGAGCGGCGGCCCGGGGCGCGGACACAGCCGGAGGGCCGCACCCCGTCCAACGGCGGCGTCCAACCCCCGGGGTGCGGCCCTCCGGCCGTCTGCCGAGCCGCCGCGGGCAGCGGCGGCGCCCGTCGTCAGACGGCGATCGCGACCTCGGCGAGGCCGCCGGTCTGGGCGACGACCGTACGGTCCGCGGTGCCGCCGGGCACCAGCGCGCGCACGGTCCAGGTGCCCTCGGCCGCGTAGAAGCGGAACTGGCCGGTGGCCGAGGTGGGGACCTCGGCGGTGAACTCACCGGTCGAGTCGAGCAGCCGCACATAACCGGTGACGGGCTCGCCGTCGCGGGTCACCTGGCCCTGGATGGTGGTCTCACCGGGCTTGATCGTCGAGGCGTCGGGGCCACCGGCCTGCGCTCCACACATATGTCTCTCCGTAAGTGAATGGCTGCGGTCAGCGGTTACTTGGCGGGGCCCAGCTCGATCGGCACGCCGACGAGGGAGCCGTACTCGGTCCAGGAGCCGTCGTAGTTCCTGACGTTCTCCACGCCGAGCAGCTCGTGCAGGACGAACCAGGTGAGCGCGGAGCGCTCGCCGATGCGGCAGTAGGCGATGGTGTCCTTGGCGAGGTCGACCTGCTCGTCGGCGTAGAGCTGCTTCAGCTCCTCGTCCGACTTGAAGGTGCCGTCGTCCTTGGCGTTCTTCGACCAGGGGATGTTGCGGGCGCTCGGCACGTGGCCGGGGCGCTGGGACTGCTCCTGCGGCAGGTGGGCCGGGGCGAGCAGCTTGCCGGAGAACTCGTCGGGCGAGCGGACGTCGACCAGGTTCTGGCTGCCGATGGCGTCCACCACGTCGTCGCGGAAGGCGCGGATCGCGGTGTTCTGCGGCTTGGCCTGGTACTGGGTGGCGGGGCGGGACGGGATCTCGGCGACCAGGTCGCGGGAGTCCAGCTCCCACTTCTTGCGGCCGCCGTCGAGCAGCTTGACCGCGTCGTGGCCGTAGAGCTTGAAGTACCAGTAGGCGTAGGAGGCGAACCAGTTGTTGTTGCCGCCATAGAGGATCACGGTGTCGTCGTTGGCGATACCGCGCTCGGAGAGCAGCTTCTCGAAGCCGGCCTGGTCCACGAAGTCACGGCGGACCGGGTCCTGGAGGTCCTGCTGCCAGTCGATCTTGACGGCGTTCTTGATGTGGTTCTTGTCGTAGGCCGAGGTGTCCTCGTCGACCTCGACGATCACCACCTTCGGGTCGTCGATGTGGGCCTCGACCCAGTCGGCGTCTACCAGGACGTCGCTGCGGCTCATGCTTTCCTCCGGGGCAGTTGCGGCGGGTGGTGCGGTGAGGGTGTGGCCGCGCCGTTGTCCGGCATCCGGACGGGATGGGCGGCGCTGCTGCGCGACGGTGCGCTGCGGCGAGGGCGCGCGGTGGGCGCGGACACGGGGGGCCGGCCGACTACGGCCGGGAAGCGGGGCGAATCCCCAGCTCAGACGGTGCGACAGAGCATGGCGGCGACGCGGCACAGGTCGACTGCCCGCCGCTTCGTCAGATCAGCCTGTCCCCGGGAACGGGGACCGCTCAGGTAGCACTGCATGTCTGCGATCGTAGGGATTCCTCCCCTGAGATGTCACCGGGGTGTCAAATGATGAGACGCGGCCGTCCTCATTCTGGGATACCGAACCTCCCGCACCGACCCCGGCCCTTTCACCGCCCGTTCCACCCCGGCCCCTCACCTACGGAACGGACGCCCCCGTCTCGCACTACGGACACCGGTCCCGGAGTCGCCGCCGTTCCGGTCGGCCCGCTTGCGGCCGTTCTAGTTGGCCAGCTTGACGTGGGAGCCCTTCACCGCGATGTGGACGCCGTCCGACGCCGCCTGCACCGACTTGATGTGGATGCCGTCCGGGAGGCCGGTGACCTGCTGCTGGAAGTCGGTGATCTCCCGCGCCTTCTCCTCCGCGAGCGGCACCCCGCCCAGCTTCGGCAGCGAGTCCGCGTGCACCGTGACCTCGTCCCCGGTGACCCGGGCGGTGCTCATCACCATCACCGGCCGCGGCAGCGTACGGCCGAGGACGGTGGCCTCGACCGCGACCTTGATCTTGCCCTGGCCGCCGTCGGAGAGGCCGATCACCTTCGCCTTGACGCCGGGCGCCAGTTGGACCGGCTTCACATGGGCGGCCTTCAGCAGCTCGTCGTAGTCGACGCGGGCGGTGCCGGTGGCGGTGTCGGCGGTGGCGGAGCTGTAGTCACCGGAGAACGTGACGCCGTGCAGCCGGGCGTTGAGGGAGGCGATGCGCAGCGGCTTGCCGCCGGCGGCGTCCGCCTCGTAGTCGGACATGGACACCTCGACGTCGTCGAAGGTGCCGCCGGCCAGTTGGGTCAGGAACGGGAAGCCGTGGATCGAGACATCGGGTGTCTTGGACAGGCCCTCGGTGGAGCGGAGCCGGTCGGCCGCGTCCTGCTCCGAGAAGTACAGGGCGATCCGGTCCGCCGCCACGAAGAGGCCGCCGAGGACGACCACGACGATCAGAAGTATCCGCAAGGCGCGCATGGTTCGGTCGTTCCCCCCGCTGTCCGCGGCCGCCGGCCGCATCCCGCCGGGGTTTCTCCCCGGGGCGCCGGGGACCGCCCCCGGCGGTTTCGGAGCCTAACCGCCACGGCCCGCCGGGCGGGGGCCGTCGAACCCCTTGTCGATCACCTGTGACGAGCGCGACGGCTCCCCGCCACAGACAGCGACGTTCCGTACGTAAATGGTGACGGAGTGCAACTGGCCGGTCAGGAAAGGGAGTTGCCGAGGAGGTACACGGCGGGGGCGGCGGCCGTCAGGGGCAGGGCGACACCGGCCGTCATATGGACGAAGCGGGACGGGTAGTCGTAGCTCGCCACCCGGTGGCCGATCAGTGCGCACACCGCGGCGCCCGCGCCGAGCAGCGCCCCGGCGGTGCCGTAGTCGGTGAGCCCGCCCGCGGCGGCGCCCGCACCGGCGCCCGCGAGCAGCGCCACCACCACGGAGGCCGCGGTCGGCAGCGGCACCGCCCGCACCAGGATCGTGACCGCCACCGCGATCCCGCCCACCAGCACCGCGTCGTCCGCGGCGGCCAGATGGCCGGCGGCCAGCACGGTCAGCGCGGCGGACACCACGGTCACCGTCAGCCCGTACATCCGCTCCTCCGGGGCCGCGCCGCTGCGGAGTTGGAGCACCAGGGTGAGCAGGACCCAGACGCCGAGGGTGCCCAGCAGTGCGGCGGGGCCGTGGTCGCGTCCGGCGGCGAGCAGCGCGGCGTCGGCGACCAGGCCGCCGAGGAAGGCGAGTGCGATGCCCTGGCGGGCGGGCCACATCCCGTTGAGCCGGAACCAGCCGGCCGCCGTCACCGCCTGGAGCAGCACCACCGGCAGCAGCAGTCCATAGCTGCCGAGCGCGGCGCCACCGGCCGCCAGCAGGGCGAGCACCGCGGTCAGGGCGGCGGGCCGCACACCGGGCTCGGTGATCGGCGAGCGCCCCTCGGCCCGCGCCCGCTGCGCCGCCGTGAGCCGAGCACCCCCACCCACCGCGTCCCCCTGCCCCACGGAAGCGGGCGCCGGAACGGGATCGGGCAGGGCATACGGCTGGGGCGCGGAGACACAAGCAGCCTGCGGGTCGGCGGGATACGCCTGCGGCGCCGGGTGCGGCTGCTGCTGGTCGCCGTACAACTGCGGGTCTGCGTACGGCTGTTGGGGCTGGGGGGTGCCGTAGGGGGTGTGGTCGGTCATGGGTGTGTGGTCATCCTCCTGCGAACGGCGGGAGCACCTCGACCGTGCCGCCCTCGGCCAGCCGCACCGTGCCATGGTCGCGGGTCCCCACCGGTGCCCCGTCGACCAGGAAGGAGCACCGCAGCAGGACCCGCACCAGCTCCCCGGGGTGCCGCCGCCGGGCCGCGTCCAGGGCCTGCGCCAGGTCCTCGGCGTCGTACGGCTCCTCGGCGGTGCCGGCCGCGGACTTGGCGGCGGCCCAGTACCGGATCGTGCCCGTTGCCATCCGGCGCTCCCCTCCCCGCAGTTGCTCTCTGCGGTTGCTCCCCGCGGTTGCTCACGGTGCGCGCGGCCGGGTCGGCGGGACCGGGCGGCCCCGCGGTGTGCCGGACCGCGACTGCACAGGCTATCCGCTCACCGCCGCGCCCCGGCCGCCGCCGGGTCGGGCGTCGCGGGCGGCGGGGGTGCGGGCGGCGATCCAGTCCCCGATCCGCTCCAGCAGTTCCTCGGTGGCGGCGTGTTCGGCGTGGCCCATGCCGTGCTCCAGCCACAGCTCGGCGGCGCCGGGGGCGGCGGCCGCGGCCAGCGTCCGCGGGTGGTCCAGCGGGAAGTACGGGTCGCGGTCGCCGTGCACGATCAGCAGCGGGGCGGGCGCGATCAGCGGGACCGACTCGACGGGCGAGCGCGGCACCGGGTCCCAGTCGCGGTGGTGGATCCGGGTGCGGAAGCCGTAGCGGCCGACGAGGCGGCCCAGGGGGCGGGTGACCAGCCAGTGCAGCCGGCGCATGGGCGCCGTACCGCGGTAGTACCAGCGCGCCGGGGCGCTCACCGCGACCACCGCGTCCGCCCCGGCCCAGGGGTCCGCGCCCAGATGCGCCCCCGTGCGCCCCGGGCCGCCGGCACCGTCCTCGGCGCCGCCCAGGGGCCCGCCGTCCCGCGCCGGGTGCGCCCCCTGTACCGCCGGGCCGCCCGCACCCGGCGGAGTGCGGTACTCCGCTCCGTGCCGCAGGACCACCGAACCGCCCATGGAGAAGCCGACGGTGACCACGCGGAGGTGGCCCAGGGAGCGGGCCCAGGTGACCGCCGCCGCCAGATCCAGCACCTCGCGGTCGCCGACCGTGGAGCGCCCGCCGGAGCCGCCGTGCCCACGGAAAGAGAAGGTCACCACCGCCGCCCGCCGGGCCAGCACCGCGGCCACCCGCCGTACCTGCGGCCGGTCCAGGTCGCCGGTGAAGCCGTGGGCCAGGACGATCGCGGTCCCGGTCCCGCCGGCCCCGCGGCCGGGGCCCGGACCGGCCCCGGCGCCCACCGGCGCATCGCCCGCATCGCCCTCGGGACCGGGCCGGTACTCGGCCTCGACCGGTACTCCGTCGGCCGTCCGCAGCACCGCGCTCAGCGGCCCGGGACCGCCACGCGCCGTGACGGTTGGCACACGAGAACCCTGCGTTCGACCTGCCGGACCAGCACACATGTGGGCTATTCTTGCCTGTCAGAGGATCCGGGCAGCGACGCCCCCGGGTCCTTTCGTGCTTCCGGGAGCCCTGCTGCACGCCCCCGGTTCACGGCCCGCCACCCCAGCGGGCCGCAGGGCGCAGCGGCCCCGGGGCGCGGGAGCCGCACCCGTACGAAGCAGTGCCGCACGCCACGCCCGCAGGGGCGAGGGCGCACCCCATTCAGGGACCGAGGAGGAACCGGAGTAATGGGAGAGCGAACCGCACACCACCATCCGACGACCCAGGCACGACCCCGGACAGGCGGGGCCGGCCGGGCGGGCGGACCACCGCCCGGCCCGGCCCGGGCCCCACGGGGAGGGGGCATCCGATGAGTTCGCTGCTGCTCCTCACCAACGCACTGCAACCCTCCGCCGAGGTACTGCCCGCACTCGGCCTGCTGCTGCACAACGTGCGGATCGCCCCCGCCGAGGGCCCCGCCCTGGTGAACACCCCGGGGGCGGACGTGATCCTGGTGGACGGTCGCCGGGAACTGCCGCAGGTACGCAGCCTCTGCCGGCTGCTGCGGTCCACCGGGCCCGGCTGCCCGCTGATCCTGGTGGTGACCGAGGGCGGTCTCGCCGCGGTCACCGCGGACTGGGGCGTGGACGACGTCCTGCTGGACACGGCGGGCCCGGCCGAGGTCGAGGCGCGGCTGCGGCTGGCCCTCGGCCGCCAGCAGATCGCCGGTGAGGACTCCCCGATGGAGATCCGCAACGGCGACCTCTCGGTGGACGAGGCCACCTACAGCGCCAAGCTCAAGGGCCGGGTACTGGACCTCACGTTCAAGGAGTTCGAGCTGCTGAAGTACCTGGCGCAGCACCCGGGCCGGGTCTTCACCCGCGCCCAGCTCCTCCAGGAGGTCTGGGGCTACGACTACTTCGGCGGCACCCGCACCGTGGACGTGCATGTCCGGCGGCTGCGGGCGAAGCTCGGCCCGGAGCACGAGTCGCTGATCGGCACCGTCCGCAATGTGGGATACCGCTTCGTGGTGCCGGAGAAGGCGGAGCGGGCCGCGGAAGCAGCCAAGGCGAAGAAGTCCGGGCAGAGCCCCACCGGGACCGCCCGCTCCCGTACCGCCCAGTAGATCTCGCGGGGCCCGGCCCCTCCCGGTCCGTCGGCGGAGCGTCAGCCTCCGGTCCGGTGGGCGGCCGGGCCCGCGCGGCTTGTGCAGGACGGGTGCGGGTCCTGGTCAGAGGGGACGGATGGGGCATCCATCCGCGTAGACTTCGCGGGTGGCCAAGGTGACGCGGGACGACGTGGCGCGACTGGCGGGTACTTCGACCGCGGTCGTGAGCTACGTGATCAACAACGGACCTCGGCCGGTCGCCCCGGCCACCCGGGAGCGAGTACTCGCCGCGATCAAGGAGCTGGGCTATCGCCCGGACCGGGTCGCGCAGGCCATGGCCTCCCGCCGTACCGACCTCATAGGCATGATCGTGCCGGACGCGCGGCAGCCGTTCTTCGCGGAGATGGCGCACGCGGTGGAACAGGCCGCCTCCGACCGCGGCAAGATGGTCCTGGTCGGGAACTCGGACTACCTCGACGAGCGTGAGGTGCACTACCTCCGCGCCTTCCTCGGGATGCGGGTCTCCGGGCTGATCCTGGTCAGCCAGGGCCCCAGCGAGACCGCCGCCGCCGAGATCGAGGCCTGGGACGCCCGGGTGGTGCTGCTGCACCGCAGGCCGGAGGCGATCGAGGACGTCGCCGTGGTCACCGACGACGTGGGCGGCGCCCAGCTCGCCACCCGCCACCTGCTGGAGCACGGCCACCCCTATGTCGCCTGCCTCGGCGGCACCGAGCGCACCCCCGTGGTCGGCGACCCGGTGGCCGACCACATCGAGGGCTGGCGGCGGGCCATGCAGGAGGCCGGCCGCCCCATCGAGGGCCGCCTCTTCCAGGCCCCGTACAACCGCTACGACGCCTACCAGGTGGCGCTGCGGCTGCTCACCGGCCCGCATCGGCCGCCGGCGGTGATGTGCACCACCGACGACCAGGCCATCGGGGTGCTGCGGGCCGCCCGCGAGCTGCGGATCGATGTGCCGGGGGAGCTGGCGGTGGCCGGGTTCGACGATGTGAAGGAGGCGGCGCTCACCGATCCGCCGCTGACCACCGTCGCCTCGGACCGGTCGGCGATGGCGCGGGCCGCGATCGATCTGGTGCTGGACGACGGGCTGCGGGTGGTCGGCTCCCGCCGTGAACGCCTGCGGCTGGTCCCGTCCCGGCTGGTCGTCCGGCAGTCCTGCGGCTGTTCCTGACGGCACCGGCCACCGCGCCCGGCACTGCGCACGAGCCACCACCCTGCCACGGCCTCATGCCGGGCACATGAGCTTCTGCCCGGCTTCTCAGGGCCTCCTCAGCGGGCTCTCATGAACGGCGGACAGCCTGGTGCACATGACCGAGAGCTTCCGCCGCAGCGGCGACCAGGACCCCCAGCACAGCGCGCCCGGGTACTCCGGGCGCCCGACCCCGGCCGAGCCCGGCGCGTACTCCGGCCACGGTGGTTTTCCGCCGCCTGCGGCGTATGAGCCGGGCTTCGGGCCGCAGGGGCACGGTGACGGGCCGGGCGGATCGGGCCGTCGGGGCAGGCGGCGGGCGAGAGGGCCGATGGCGCTGCTCGCCTCGGTCGCCATCGTGGCCGGTGCGATCGGCGGTGGTACCGCCTACGCCTTCCAGCAGTTGAACGACGGCGGGCAGGACACCGCGGCGGCCACCGTGCCCGGCACCGCTGTCGCGGCGAGCAGCAAGGGCACCGTCGCCGGGGTCGCCGCCGCGGTCAGCCCCAGCATCGTGGAGATCAGCGCGGCGTCCGGCGGCGGGCAGTCCACCGGCTCCGGGGTGATCGTCACCTCGGACGGCGAGATCGTCACCAACAACCATGTGGTCGCCGGGGCTTCACAGATAAAGGTGACCCTGGACGGTGGCAGGAGGTACACCGCGAAGGTCGTCGGCACCGACCCCAAGAAGGATCTGGCGCTGATCAAACTGCACGGCGCCTCCGGGCTGAAGGCGGCGAGCCTGGGCGACTCGGGCCGGCTGGCCGTGGGCGAGCAGGTGGTGGCGATCGGCTCCCCCGAGGGCCTCTCCGGCACCGTGACCAGCGGTATCGTCTCCGCGCTCCACCGCGATGTGACCGTGCCGGTGGACCAGCAGCAGGGCTCACAGGGCGGGCAGGGCGGCGGCCAGTGGCCGTTCGAGTACGGCGGGCGGCAGTTCAACGGCGACCCCGGGTCCTCCACCACCACCTACAAGGCGATCCAGACGGACGCCTCCCTCAACCCGGGCAACTCGGGCGGCGCCCTGATCAATATGTCCGGGCAGATCGTCGGTATCAACTCGGCGATGTACGCGCCGAGTTCGAGCAGCAGCGCCTCCTCGTCCGGAGCGGGCAGCGTGGGGCTCGGCTTCGCCATCCCGATCAACACGGTCAAGGCGGACCTCGACCAGCTCCGCGGCAACTGACCCCCCGTCCCCACCCCCGACCAGCGCCGGAACCCCGTACGGCGCCGGTCCGCGGTGGGCGTGGCAGGCTGGGACGGTCCGGTAAGAGCACCCCCGAGCCCGCCCGCCGCACACCCGACCGCCACCCGCCGGCCGCCCGGCCCGCCCGATCCCGAGGACCCCCGCCATGAGCCCCGCCGAAGGCGACCCCCAGCGCATCCTGATCGTCGACGACGGGCCCGCCGTGCGGGAGGCCCTGCAACGCAGCCTCGCCTTCGAGGGATACGCCACCGAGGTCGCCGCGGACGGCGCCGAAGCGCTGCAACGGGTCGCGGAGGGGCGGCCTGACCTGGTGATCCTCGACATCCAGATGCCCCGGATGGACGGCCTGACCGCGGCCCGCCGCATCCGGCAGTCCGGCGACACCGTGCCCGTCCTGATGCTCACCGCCCGCGACACCGTCGGCGACCGCGTCACCGGGCTCGACGCCGGAGCCGACGACTACCTGGTCAAGCCCTTCGAGCTGGACGAGCTGTTCGCCCGGGTGCGGGCCCTGCTCCGTCGCAGCTCCTACCGCGCGGGCGGCCCCGGTGGGGAGCCCGCCGAGGGCGAGGTGCTGTCCTTCGGCGACCTGCGGATGAACCTCACCACCCGCGAAGTCACCCGCGGCGGCCGCACCGTGGAACTGACCCGGACCGAGTTCACCCTGCTGGAGATGTTCCTCGCCCACCCCCGGCAGGTCCTCACCCGCGAGCAGATCCTCAAGGCCGTCTGGGGCTTCGACTTCGAGCCCTCCTCCAACTCCCTCGACGTGTACGTGATGTACCTGCGCCGCAAGACGGAGGCCGGCGGCGAACCCCGCCTGGTGCACACCGTGCGCGGCGTGGGCTATGTACTGCGCTCCGGCGGCACCGAATGAGCACCGAATGAGCACCGACGACGCAGCCTTCGAACCGGCGCACCCCCGCCCGGAACCGGACGCGGCCGGCCCCGGGGACCGTGCCGGGAAGCCGGGAGGCAGGCGGGGCCGGGTCCCCCGCCGGATGCGGGATCTGCCGCTGCGGTCCCGGCTGGCGCTGCTGGTCGCGGCCGCGGTGGCGGTGGCGGTCGCCGCCGCGGCCACCGCCTGCTGGTTCGTGGTCCGCGACGTCCTGCTGGACAACCTGGACGACGCGCTGCGCTCCAACCGGATAACGTCCAGTGAGGTCGTCGACGCGGTCAACTCCGGCCGCTGCGGCACCCGGGCGCCGAACATCTTCCAGTCCACCATCCAGGTCGTCGACCCGCAGGGCCACAGCTGCGTGATCAGCGGCCAGCAGTCGCTGAAGGTCACCCCGGACGATGTGGCCGTCGCGGACGGGAGCGCCGAGGCCACCGTGCACGACGGCACCGCCTCCGACGGCGCCGCCTACCGCGTCTACACCTACCCGCTGCGCGGAGTAACCGGCGCCGTGTCGGTGGCCCGCCCCCTCAGCGAGGTCAACGCCCCGCTGTCCAACCTGGTCTGGGTCCTGGTCTTCGTCGCCGGAGCGGGGGTGCTCGGCGCCGGGGTCGCCGGCGCCTGGGTGGCCCGCACCGGGCTGCGCCCCGTGGACCGGCTCACCGGCGCCGTCGAGTTCGTGGCCCGCACCGAGGACCTCACCGTGCGCATCCCCGCCGACGGGGAGGACGAGATCGCCCGCCTCTCCCGCTCGTTCAACTCGATGACGGAGGCCCTCGCCTCGTCCCGCGACCGGCAGGCCCAGCTCATCGCGGACGCCGGGCACGAACTGCGCACCCCGCTCACCTCGCTCCGCACCAACATCGAACTCCTCGCCCGCAGCGAGGAGACCGGCCGCGCCCTCCCCACCGAGGACCGGCGTGCCCTGCTCGCCTCGGTGAAGGCGCAGATGACCGAACTGGCCGCGCTCATCGGGGACTTGCAGGAGCTGTCCCGCCCCGACATCGGGCAGCACACCGACAGGGTCGAGGTGCTGGCGCTGCACGACCTCACCGGCACCGCCCTGGCCCGCGCCCGCCTCCGCGGCCCCGAACTCACCCTCACCGCCGACCTCCACCCCTGGTACGTACGGGCGGAACCGGCCTCGCTGGAACGGGCCCTGGTCAACGTCCTGGACAACGCGGTCAAGTTCAGCCCACCCGGCGGCACCATCGAAGTCGCCCTGACCGAAGGGGTGTTGACGGTACGGGACCACGGCAGCGGCATCCCCGCGGACGACCTGCCGCATGTCTTCGACCGCTTCTGGCGCTCGCCCTCGGCGCGCAGTCTGCCCGGTTCGGGGCTCGGCCTGTCGATCGTGGCGCGCACGGTACGGCAGAGCGGCGGCGAGGTCACCCTCCGCCCGGCCGAGGGCGGCGGCACCGTCGCCACCGTCCGCCTCCCCGGCGCACCGACCCCACCCCCGGCCCTGCCCTCTGAGCCGACGTACGGTTGAACGCCAACAGGCCTGCGGAGGACGGGAGTTGGAGACTCGGCGGGGGCCGCTCAGCCGATGGGGCGGCGCATCTCCGAACGGATCTTCAGCGTCTGCTCCGCCACCCGGTCCAGGTCGATGTCCCGCGGATCCTGCTTCGCCACCTCGGCCGTGATGACGGCCACGGCGGCCGCGGTGTTCCCGTCGCCCCAGGCGCACTCGGGGAAACTCGTCTTCGCCGCACCCCTGTTGGCGGACACCACCTGGCAGGTCACCGTGACGTCCGAGCCCTTCGGGGTGTGGTCCGCCGGACTCACCTCGACCGTGGCGCCCTCAGCGGTGGCCGTCCCCCGCAGGATCTCGGCCCGCTCCCGGTCCGGGTCCTTGAGCCGACCCGACATCCCGGACACCACCAGTACGCCGGCACCGTCCGAGGTCGAGCGGTACTGCGCGGCGGTCGCCTTGAGGTCGCGGACGTTCGGCCCGCTCCACTTCCCCTCCAGCTCCTCCTGCTGCCGGCTCGACCGGTCCTGCGCCAACTTCCAGTCGCCGTCGAGGAGTTGCTGCGGAACGGTCAGCCGGAACCGGGCCTCGGGGAAGCTGGAGTCGCTCCCGCCGGACAGCTTCCACCAGCCGAACCAGCCCAGCCCCACCAGCAGCACCACCACCCCGGCGACGATCGCGATCACCTTCGGGCCCCGCGGCCGCCCCGGCGGAGGCGGTGGCGCGCCCCAGCCTCCGGGCAGCACCTGCCCTGGCGGCGGGTACGGGCCTTGGCCCCAAGGGCCGGGCTGACCGGGCTGCCCCGGTTGCCCCGGCGGACCGGGCTGAGCCCACTGGGCTGGTTGCCCCAACTGGCCTGGCCCGCCCGGCTGTTGCGGACGCCCCTGCTGACCCGGCTCCTGTGGCGGTACTCCCGGTGCCGCCTGGCCGGGCGGCGGACCGAACTCCGGTGGTGGCGCCCCGAACGGCTGGGAAGGCGGCGGCGTAGACATACCGGCCACGCTACTTCACCCCCACCCGCCCCCCGGCCCCCGCGGCCCCCACCGCACATACCCGCCCGTACCGACCACCAGCGCCGCCACGGCAACCGCCCAGGACAGCCAGGCCGCGGTGCCGTGGGCCGGGACCAGCAGCAGGGCCCACGGTGCCACCGCCCCGTGCGGACGGGTACCCACCAGCCACATCAGTATCGGCGCCACCACCACCGGGGCCCACCCCGCGGCGGCCGGCAACAACCAGGCGGCGACCAGGGCCGCGCCCACCAGCAGCACCGTGTTCCGCGCCGCCACCGCCGGATCCCGCACCCCGAACAGCACCAGCCCCGCCGCCAGCAACAGCACCACCCCCACCGTCACCGCCCGCAGCCGCCCCGGCCGCGCCGCACACCGCTCCGGCACCTCCGCCGCCGTCCCCAGCACACTCGGCAGAAACGCCGCGAACACCACCGGCACCAGCGGCCACAACATCCCCTGCACCCCATCCCGCGCCGGCACCTCATACATCCGCATCGGCGTCACCACCCACAACCCCCCACACCCCACCAACACCCCTACCTGCCGCCCCAGTTGCCAACGCCGCGCGTAGAGGAGGAGGGGGGCGGGCGGGTGGTGGTCAGCGGGCATGACGGGCCGCGCAGTCCTGGAGTCCGCGGAAGGACTTCCTGGCCAGGTCCGCCTGCTGCGCCCGGGTGCCGTGGAGCAGTACGGGGCTCAACTCCGGGTCCCCGTCGCCGTCGGCCGGGTCTCCGGCGGCCTGTGCCAGCCAGTACCGGGCGTTGGTGAAGTCCTTGCTCACCTGGCTGCCGATGGGCAGTTCGCAGCGTGTCCCGTAGTAGGTCCCCAGGAACCCGTCGAGAAGTGTGCTGCCGTCGGTGATCGTGTCCAGCCCCAGTTCTCCCACTCCGGGCCCGCCACCGGCCGCGCCCTGCCGGAACTCGTGGGGCGTCGCCACGCCGATGGAGTCCATGGCCGTGTAGTAGGAGCGGAGTTCCCTGCGGACGCCCGCCTCGTACTTCGCGTAGCTGCGGCCCAGGCAGATGCGGGGATGCTGCCCGGAGCACACCACGTCCGAGGGGCGGGACTCCAGATAGAGCGGGCTGCGGGTCGCGAGGTGAGCGGCGGAGGCCACCACCAGCAGACTGGTCGCGGCCAGGATCCAGCGCCGCGGGACCCGGTACCAACTGGCCAGCCAGACCGAGGTGATGAGGAGCAGCACCGTGGTCAGCGTGTAGAAGACGAGCTGGGAGGCCTGCGTGGGGACCTTGGGCCGGAGTCCGACGAGAGAACCGGTCGCACCGCCCACGGTCACGAACGAGGACAGGTCGCCCGCGTAGAGCGCGAGGGAGAGCAGGAAGACGACGATCGCCGCGAGCGGAGCGGTCAGCCGGCTGCGGCTGAGCCAGCCGGCCGCGAATCCGGCGGCCGTCTCCACCGCCAGCAGCCCCAGCGCCGGCAGCGCCGTCACCAGTTCCCGCCAGCCGGGGAAGGACGGTGTACCGGACGCGGCGACGATCGCCAGGACCAGGGCCAGCCCGGTGAGGAACGCCACCGCGCACCAGGCGTAGAGCGCGGCCCAGGCGGCGGCGATCAGGGCGAGGGGACGGTGGTGGGCGATGAGGAACGGGCCGGAACGAGCGAGCCGGTAGCCCTCGCGCGCCGCCACCCCGGCGGCCAGGGGCCCGAGCAGGACGACGGTGAAGTTGTACTGGTAGGCGGCCCACATCCACTCATGGCGCCAAGTCAGCGTGCGTAGCAGGGTGTTGGCGAGGACCAGGACGAGGAGGGCCGGGAGGGCCGAACGTCCGAGTGAGCGCCGCAGATGGAGCGAGACGATGCCCGGCATGTTCATTCCGCCGCCCCCAGCTCACGCAGAGCCCGCTCGATGGAGCGGGCACCGGCGGACGGCCGCGGCAGGTCGACAGCGGGTTCATCGCCCCGGGCCAGGAGCTCGGCAGGAGTGCCGTCGAAGACGATCTTGCCGTCGCGCAGGGAGACCACCCGGGTGGCGAGCAGTTCGATGTCCTCGGTGTGGTGGGTGCTGAGGACCACGCGGCACTGCTGGCCCAACTCGGCCAGTACCTCTCGTAGTTCCAGCCGGTGTTCGACGTCGATGCCGGTGGTGGGCTCGTCGAGGAGGAGCACCGCGGGGCGGTGGAGGACAGCCTGGGCGATGTACACGCGCTGGCGGTTGCCGCCCGACAGCTTCTTCAACGGGGTGGCGGCCACCTTCCTCAGCCGCAGCCGGTCGAGCACGTCCGCGACCACTGCGGCCCGGTCCCGCGCCGGAACCGCCCGCAGCCAGGCCGAGTAGGTCACGGCTTCCTCGACCTTGAAGTGCCCGGGGAATTCCGGCTCTTGAGGGAGGTATCCGAGCATTCTGCGGTATTCGGAGTCCGGTACCGGTTCTTCGGTGCCGGGCCGGGTCAGGCCCACGCTGCCGGAGGTGGGCGGAGCCAGATGTGCGCACACCTTCAACAAGGTCGTCTTTCCAGCCCCGTTGGCCCCGGTGAGGGCGGTGACTCCGGTGCCGATCGTGAGATCCGGGATATCCAGGACCGTCCGGCGGCCGTATCTGACCACCAGGTTCTCCACACGGATCCTTGCCTCTGCTAACGCGCTCCGTGCCGGTGCCGACGGTTGCGGGGTGTCATTCACGGTTTTCCTTCCGGAGGTTGCTCTACCGGGCATTTCTGTGTTCTGCCGTCAGTAGGAGAAGGACGGTTGCGCCCATACCGAGCAGCGGTCGGGTACCGGGTATCCCATCTGGACACAGGCGTGTGTGGACCCGCGAACCGACTGCGAAGCGCCGTCGAGTTCGGACCTGAGATAGTTCTGCACGTAATAGGTGTGGTTGTGTTCCGGCGTGTGGTAGCCGATTCCTGTCAGCCCGCCGTCGAAGTGGAACTCCATCTCCGCATAGACGGTGTTCCCGTCGGGAGCCAGGTCCTTCGTCCGCACCCGGTTCTCCGCATAGACCTTTTTCTTGTTGTAGAACTCACCCTGCGCCACCGAACGCTTCTTCCCGTCGTATGACGCCGTCACATCACCCCAGCCGACCTCCCCGGCTCTGGCGGAGCCCGCAAGAGTCGTACAAACGATGATCATGCCGATGGTCGACGCCACACAGCCCGGCGCTACATGACCCATCATTCCCCCTACTGCCCGTCCGGCCGCCCGTCGCAGCCGACTGGCGGCCGATCATGGCACCACCCACCATTCCCCCGCAATTCGAAGTCAACCGGACGCACATGCACATCGCGCCGCGGCCTGCCCGATGGCCGGAATTCGTCTCGAACTCTCGGTCGAGCTCTCGGTAGAGAGGGGAGGGAAAAGGAAAGGAAGGGAAAAAAGGGCGCCCCCGCCGTGGCCGGCGGGGGCGCCCTTTGGGATTCTGGGAATTCCGGTCCTCTTTTACTTCACGATGTTGATGCGGTCCGCCTTCGGCGGGGTCAGGGGCTTGTCCTTGGTGGAGTTCGCCGTGAGGTAGTCGTTGAACGCGGCGAGGTCGTCGCTGCCGACGTGGGGATTGGCGCCTTCGCCGAGTGCGGTGAAGCCGTCGCCGCCGCCGGCGAGGAAGCTGTTCATGGCGACGCGGTAGGTGGCGGCCGGGTCGAGCGGCCTGCCGTCGAGGCGGACGCTGTCGGCGACGACCCGGTCGGCGCCGCTCTTGGTCATGTCGAGGGTGTAGGTGAGGCCCTCGGAGACCTGGAGGATCTTCGGCGAGGCCTCGTTGGGGCCGCTGACCTGCTGTTGCAGTGCGGTCAGGAGCTGCTTGCCGGTGAGGTCGAGCAGGTTGACCGTGTTGCTGAAGGGCTGCACGGCGAAGGCCTCGCCGTAGGTGACGACCCCGTCGCCCTCCTTGCCGCTCGCCTTGTACGTGAGGTCGGCCCGCACTCCGCCCGGGTTCATCAGGGCGACGGCGGTCTTCGGGTCGAGGCTCTTGCCGTGGGCGAGTTGGGCGTCGGCGATGAGGTCGCCGAGCGGCTCTTCGGGCGTGGTGGCGCCGCGGCCGGGAATGTCCGCGGAAATGTATCCGACGGGCTTGTTGGCGATGGGTTCCGCGAGCTTGTTCCAGCGGGAGATCAGCTCGGTGACGTCTTTCGCCTTGGGCTGGTCCCGGCTCACCACATGGTTGGCGGACTTCACGCTGGTCCGCACGATGTCACGGGTGTGGCGGTCGTAGGTGAGCGTGGTGTCGTTGTAGAGGCGGCCGAACGACGAGGCGGAGGTGACCATTCGGGGCTGACCGGCGGGGTCGGGAATGGTGCACACATAGGCCTGGTGGGTGTGGCCGGTGACAAGCGCGTCGACCTTCGGTGTGATGCCCTTGGCGATATCGACGATCGGGCCGGAGATTCCGTCACCGGGGCCGGGTGAATCGCAGTCGTAGTTGTAGGAGGAACCCGAAGCGGGTTCGCCGCCTTCGTGAATGAGGGCGACAATGGATTTGACGCCCTTGCGGTCGAGTACCTTCGCGTACTTGTTGACGGTCTTGATCTCGTCGTGGAATTTGAGGCCCTTGACGCCGTCGGCGGTCACGACGTCCGGAGTTCCTTCGAGGGTGACTCCGATGAATCCGATCTTCACGCCCCGGTGCTTCCACACCGTGTACGGCTTGAGGATCGGCTTGTCGGTCTTCTCGTCGGTGACATTCGCCGCGAGATAGGGATAGTCGGCGCCTTCGAAGGTCTTGCCCTTCTGGAAGCAGCCGTCGTCGGGGTGGCAGCCGCCGTTCTGCATTCGGGCGAGTTCTCTGGCGCCCTCGTCGAATTCGTGGTTTCCGACGCCGGTGACGTCGAGGCCCATCTTGTTCATGGCCTCGACGGTCGGCTCGTCGTGGAAGAGGCCGGAGAGCAGCGGGCTGGCGCCGATGAGGTCGCCCGCGGCGGCGGTGATGCTGTACGGGTGGCCCTTGCGCGCGGTGCGCAGCGAATTCGCCAGGTACTCGGCGCCGCCGGCGGCGACCTTCTTGGTGCTGCCGTCGGGCTGGGTCTCGGTGACCTCGCCGGAGGAGCCGGCCGGCGGTTCGAGATTGCCGTGGAAGTCGTTGAAGGACAGCATCTGCACGTCGACGGTGCGGCCGTGGCCATGGCCGTGGTCGGTCGTCACGGCGTCGGCGCTGGCGGGCAGGGCCGCGGCCAGGCCGCCTACGGTGGCGATCGCGGCGAGAGCGGTGAGGACACGGGTGCGGCGCGCGGGCCGCGCGGCCGACCGTCTTGACTTGGCTGGTGCTGACACGGGGCCCCCTGGGGTTCGTGGCGTGGGACGGTGGCGCGGCCGGTCGGGGACTCATCCGCGCCTGGCGCGCAGCCTAGGGTCAACGCGCGTAGCACAACAGGGGGTTGATGGTTACGGACAGGTTGCCGCTGGGTCATGCCGGCACAGTCGGGTACGGGAAAGCACCGATACGGGGGAGACGGGAGGGGTTCGCGCGGCGGGGGCCGGCCGTACCCTCGTAGGCATGACGAGCAACGCCGGTGCCGCCTCTGTGCCCGATCCCCTCCGCCGTATCGAGAGCGTGGACGAGCTGTCCGCCGGGCAGGCCGAGCGGGTGCTCGCGCTGATCGCGGAGGCCGCCAGGACCGACGGCCAGCACGCCGTGTCCGAGCAGGGGCGGCTTCAACTGCGCGGCCGCCGTGCGGGCGTGCGGCATCTGCTGCTGAGTACCGGTGACGACCTCGTGGGCTATGCGCAGTTGGAGGACACCGACCCGGTGGAGGCGCCCGCCGCCGAGCTGGTGGTGGATCCGGACCATCGCGGCCGCGGCCACGGGCGGGCGCTGGGCAACGCGCTGCTCGCCGAGTCGGGGAAGCGGCTGCGGGTGTGGGCGCACGGCGGGCACTCCGCGGCCCGGCATCTGGCGCAGGTGCTCGGCCTCACCCTCTTCCGTGAACTGCGGCAGATGCGGCGGCCGTTGGGGACCGACCCGCTGCCGGAGCCGGTGCTGCCGCCGGGGGTGCGGGTGCGGACCTTCGTACCGGGGCGGGATGACGCGGCCTGGTTGGCGCTGAACGCGGCGGCCTTCGCGCACCATCCCGAGCAGGGCTCGCTCACCCAGCGGGATCTGGACGACCGGACAGCCGAGCCGTGGTTCGACCCGGAGGGCTTCTTCCTGGCGGAGCGGATGCCGGGCGGCGAGGGCCCGGCCGGGGAGCTGGTCGGCTTCCACTGGACGAAGGTGCACGCCGAGGAGCGGCTGGGCGAGGTGTATGTGGTGGGGGTGGCGCCCGGCGCGCAGGGCGGCGGCCTCGGCAAGGCGCTCACCGCGATCGGCCTGCGGCACCTGGAGTCGGCGGGCCTGCCCACGGCGATGCTGTACGTGGACGCGGACAACACGGCGGCCGTCACGGTCTACGAGCGGCTCGGCTTCACCGTGCACGAGACGGATCTGATGTACCGCACGGAGTCCTGACCGCACCGGGTGGGACCAAGAGGCCCGGTGCCCCGGACCTCCCCGGGACGCCTCCCGCTGTCCCGCACGTCATGTCGCCGTAACCGGCGGTTCAGACGGGCTTGGGAGGCTGGCGGAATGCAGCCCCCTGTGCCCGGCCCCTCACAGAGCGGCGTGTCCCGTCTCACGTCCGTGGGCTCCGACGCGCCCGAACGGCCCATCGCGCGGAACAATGGGGCCATGAGCCAGTCCGAAGCGCAGGCCCAGATCCAGCAGCCGCAGCCGTCCGTGGGTGCCATCGCCGCCCACCGGCCGAACGCCGTCGCGCCCGCCCTGCCGGAGCTCGAACCGGACCTCGACGCCGACGCGGACTCGTACCAGGAGCCCGAGGACGGCGGTCAACTGCCGCAGGGGCGGTTCCTGGACCGGGAACGGAGCTGGCTCGGCTTCAACGAGCGGGTTCTGGAACTCGCCGAGGACCCGCACACCCCGCTCCTGGAACGCGCCAACTTCCTGGCGATCTTCGCCAGCAATCTGGACGAGTTCTTCATGGTCCGCGTCGCCGGACTCAAGCGCCGTATCGCCACCGGGGTCGCCACCCGCTCCGCGTCCGGGCTCCAGCCGCGCGAGGTGCTGGAGATGATCTGGTCCAGAGCCCGCGAGCTCATGGCCCGGCACGCCGCCTGCTATCAGGAGGACGTGGCGCCCGCCCTCGCCGACGAGGGCATCCACCTGGTGCGCTGGGGGGAGCTGACGGAGAAGGAGCAGAGCGCCCTCTTCACCCTCTTCCGGCACCGCATCTTCCCGGTGCTGACGCCGCTGGCCGTGGACCCGGCGCACCCCTTCCCCTATATCTCCGGCCTCTCCCTCAACCTCGCCGTGGTGGTGCGCAACCCGGTCAGCGGCCACCGCCACTTCGCCCGAGTCAAGGTCCCGCCGCTGCTGTCCCGCTTCCTGGAGGCCTCCCCGCAGCGCTACGTCCCCGTCGAGGACGTCATCGCGGCGCACCTGGAGGAGCTGTTCCCGGGCATGGAGGTGCTGGAGCACCACATGTTCCGGCTGACCCGCAACGAGGACCTGGAGGTCGAGGAGGACGACGCGGAGAACCTCCTCCAGGCGCTGGAGAAGGAGCTGATGCGGCGCCGCTTCGGGCCGCCGGTCCGCCTGGAGGTCGAGGAGTCCATCGACCGCTACGTCCTGGACCTGCTGGTGCGGGAGCTGAAGATCAGCGAGGCGGAGGTCTATCCGCTGCCCGGCCCCCTGGACCTCACCGGCCTCTTCGGCATCTCCTCGCTGGACCGGCCCGAGCTGAAGTACCCCAAGTTCGTCGCCGGCACCCACCGCGATCTCGCCGAGGTCGAGTCGGCGTCCGCGCCGGACATCTTCGCCGCGCTCCGCGAACGCGACGTACTGCTGCACCACCCCTACGACAGCTTCTCCACCTCCGTACAGGCCTTCCTGGAGCAGGCCGCCGGCGACCCGGACGTCCTCGCCATCAAGCAGACGCTGTACCGCACCTCGGGTGACTCGCCCATAGTGGACGCGCTGATAGACGCCGCGGAGTCCGGCAAGCAGGTGCTGGTCCTGGTCGAGATCAAGGCCCGCTTCGACGAGCAGGCCAACATCAAGTGGGCCCGCAAACTGGAGGAGTCCGGCTGCCATGTCGTCTACGGCCTGGTCGGCCTGAAGACGCACTGCAAGCTGTCCCTGGTGGTCCGCCAGGAAGGCGACACCCTGCGCCGCTACTCCCACGTCGGCACCGGCAACTACCACCCCAAGACGGCCCGCCTCTACGAGGACCTGGGGCTGCTCACCGCGGACCCGCAGGTCGGCGCCGACCTCTCGGACCTCTTCAACCGGCTCTCCGGATACTCCCGCCGGGAGACCTACCGCCGCCTCCTCGTCGCCCCCAAGTCCCTGCGCGACGGCCTGATCTCCCGCATCGAGAAGGAGATCCAGCACCACCGGGCCGGCCGCCCCGCCTCGGTCCGCATCAAGGTCAACTCGATGGTCGACGAGGCCGTCGTCGACGCCCTCTACCAGGCCTCGCAGGCCGGCGTCCCGGTCGATGTGTGGGTACGCGGCATCTGCGCCCTGCGGCCCGGCGTCACCGGCCTGTCGGAGAACATCCGGGTACGGTCCGTGCTCGGCCGCTTCCTCGAACACTCCCGGATCTTCGCCTTCGCGGGCGGCGGCGAGGGCGAGGTGTGGATCGGCAGCGCCGACATGATGCACCGCAACCTCGACCGCCGTATCGAGGCCCTGGTCCGGGTCAGCGACCCGGCCCACCGGGCGTCCCTCACCAGGCTGCTGGAGACCGGCATGTCGGACTCCACGGCCTCCTGGCACCTCGGCCCGGACGGCGACTGGACCCGGCACGCCACCGACAACGGCGACCCGGACGGCCAACCCCTGCGCAACATCCAGGAGATGCTCATTGACGCCCGGAGGCGCCGGCGTGGTACAGCGACACCCTGAAGTGACGGAGCCGGCCCCCGTGGCCGGCCACCCGCCCCCGCTCCCCACCGGCACCGGCGGCGAACTCCTCGCCGTCCACCTCCAGGCCTGGGCCACCGAATTCCTGCGCGCGCTGCGGACCGTGCGGGAGCAGCCCGACACCGCGCCGCGCGCCCTGCGCCGCTCCGCCCGCCGGATCGGCGGCCTGCTGCACACCTTCCGCCCGCTGCTCGACCGCGACTGGGCCGACGGGCTGCGCGGCGAACTCGCCTGGCTGTCCACCACCCTGGCCCGCGAACACGCCTGCGCCGACCGCCTGGACCGCCTCCTCACCGCCCTCACCCGCCTCTCCGGCACCCCCGAGGCACCCGCCGCGGTGCGCCCGTCGGACCGCACCCCGCCCGACGGGCACACCGCGGCCGGTGCCCTCACCCTCGGTACCGCCAAGGCCGGGGCGCTGCTGGAGCGGCGCCTGACCCTGGCCCGTACCCGCGCCCACTCCGCGGCGCTGGGGGCCCTCGGCTCGTCCCGCTTCCACGGTGTCGCGGACCGGGTCGCCGTCCTCGCCAGCGAGGTACCGCTCACCCCCGGCGCCGTACGGCAGGACCTCGGGCCGCTCGCCGCGGACGCCGCGGCCCGCCTCACCGACGCCGTCGCCGCGCTCCCGATGCCGCGCACGCCCTACCCGTCGGACGGCCTCACCCAGGACGCCCCCTGGCACCACGTCCGCCTCCTGCTCCGCCTGCACCGCTGCACCCGGGACGTGCTGTACGGCGACGGCACCGGGGACCCGCGGCTCGCGGCGGCCGGGCGCGCCCTGGACCGGCACCGGGACGCCGCCGAGGCCGCGGCCGACGCCGCGTCCGCCGCCCGCACCCCCCGGATCGCGCCCGCCACCGCCTACGCCCTCGGGGTCCTCACCGCCGACCAGCGGCACGAGGTGGAGGCGGCCCGCTACGAGTTCTGCCAGCTCTGGCGGACCGGACCGGTGAGCACCCCATGACCCCGATCCGCGCCGCCGGCCGCGTCCTGTGGCGCGGCACGCCCCGGGGGTGCGAGGTGCGCCTGGTGCACCGGCCCAAGTACGACGAGCTCGGAGAGTCCCCATGCAGGACGACTCAGTGATCCATGCGGCGGGCTGCCTGTTGTGGCGACGCTCGCCCTCCGGCGACGGCATCGAGCTTGCCCTCGTCTATCGGCCGAAGTGGGCAGATTGGTCCCACCCGAAAGGCAAGCTCAAGCGCCACGAGGACACCCGGGACGGAGCAGTCCGGGAAGTGCTGGAAGAGACCGGCATGACGTGTGAGCTGGGGCCCGAGCTGCCCACCGTCCGGTACGAGGTAGAGGGACGGCCCAAAGAAGTCCGTTACTGGGCGGCGGAAGCCACACACGGCACCTTCACTCCGAATCGCGAGGTGAGCCGACTCCGGTGGCTCTCCCCCGACGCCGCCCGCGACCAGCTCACCCGGAGCAGGGACGCGCACCTGGTCGACGCGCTCCTCCGAACCCTTCGCGCCGCCGGCGGCTAGGACGGCGGGTCCACGCGGGTGCGCCGGTCGAGTCGGGCGAACTCCCAAGGTTGTTGGGGTTGTTCGCAACCCTCGCTGGCCCTGAACACCTTCTCCGTCATGCTCCGGGTGCGTTCGTCCTCGGGGTGCCCGAACTCAGCGTGTTCAGCCATGTCCGCGATTGCCTGGACCATGCCTTCCGTGTCCTCTTGCTCGGTCACCTGGTCCAGGACGATCACGAGTGCCGCGCAGACGACGCACGCTTTCGAGTCGACCGGCCCCGCCTGCGGTTCGCGTAGAAGTAGGGACGCTTCGAGGGCGAAGGCCGTTTCGTCAGTCATGGTGGGTCCTTGCTGCGGTTGCGCGCTGGGGGACGAGACGGTGCGGGTCCGTCCGGAGCGGGAGTTGGTGCCCTGTTTCTGCCCAGGGGGTAGGCGCGTTGGCTTCCTGCTGCCCGTCCGGCTTGGGTCCGTCCGGGCAGTTCGGCGCTCCGCACTGGCAGGGTGGGAACTTGCACGGCGAGGCGTATGGGGACGTATCCGCCGTGGTCCGGAACCACTGGCTGTCAGCGCTGGGCTTGGTGCCCGCGCTCACCGGGAGGCGGCCTGTCTGCTGTCGACCGGTTGCCCTGAACTGGCTGCGGGCGTCGGACGGTTGTGATTCCACGCCGGTACCTCTCTGTAGTGATTTCACTACCAGGGCAGCCCACGGTGACCTAGCCTGAGGGCATCTGCAACGTGGCATCGAGGGAGGGCACATCGTCGTGAACATCAAGGAGCTGAACCCCGAGAGATCGCCTCAGGCGGCGTACGGCGCCCGTTTGCGCAGGCAGCGCGAGGAGCGGGGGTGGACCCAGGACCACCTGGCCTCCCTCATCGGCTGCACCGGACGGCACATCTCAGCGATTGAAACTGGCCGCAAGCCTGCGACTCTTCGTGCCTCGCAACGAATTGACGTTGCCTTAGAGCTGACCGGTACCGCCGACTCCTTCGAGCGCGAGTGGCGGCAGATGAAGCACGGGATCTTGCTGGAGGGGTTCGCTGAATACGTGAGCCACGAAGGTCGGGCGGCGGAAATCCGGGTCTTCGAGCTCGGGTTGGTCCCCGGACTGTTGCAAACGCCCGAGTACGCACGGGCGTTGGCCGAAGGCGAGGCGCAGAGGGGGTTCATCACCCCGGACCAGGCCGAGGAACGAGTCTCGGCGCTGATGGAGCGGCAGGACGCGCTCGTGCGATCGCGTCCCCCGATGGTGCTCGTGGTGATGGACGAGAGCTGCCTCTACCAGGCGGTCGGCGGCCCTAAGGTCATGGCGGCCCAACTTCAGCGACTGGCGGAGCTGTTCTCGCTTCCCAACTGGATCATCCAGGTAGCCCCGTTCAGCATCGGCGCGCGGCGGTCGTTCAACATGCCGCTCTACCTGTTGACCCTCGCTAACCGATCCCTCCTCGCGTATGCCGAATCACTAGGCCAAGGCACGGTGCAGCGCGACAGTTCGTTTGTCGTGCCTCTGCTCAATGCCTACCATCAACTCCAGGGCGAGGCGCTGTCGCAGGCGGCGTCACTGGCCATGATCAATCAGTTGCGAAAGGGCACCCCATGACGACCGAATCCTTCAGTTGGTTCAAGTCCTCGTACAGCTCCAACGGCGGCGCCTGCGTCGAGGTCGCCCCCGACCTCGTCGGGTGCGGGGTCGTTCCCGTTCGTGACTCCAAGCAGGCGGACGGCCCCATCGTGACCGTCTCCACGGAGGCGTTCTCGGCGTTCGTCGCGGAGGCCCGTACCGGCGGCCTCGACATCTGAGCAAGCCCCAACGCTGCCCCACTGCGCCTGGCGCGGTGGGGCTTTCGTTGTGCACGTCGAGTCGCGAGGCGGGACGGCTGGTGTCTTGCGCTCGCTGATACGCCCCGTCATCGTGTCCAGGTCGTCCCGGACAAGGTTCAGCAGACGTGCTCAAGGCATCGGACTCCTGTGATCTGCTGCTGGCATTGGCCTTACCGCCGGACGAGTCGGCCGCCCCGATCAACTCCCTCGGGAAGGAACGCTATTCATGAGCAAGCATCTGGAAACGACGGTGCCGCAGGACGGTTGGCAAAGCAGCTCCTTCAGCCAGAACAACGGCGGCGAGTGCGTGGAGTGGCATCGGGGATACGCCAGTGATCACGGTGTCGTCCCGGTCCGCGACAGCAAGGTTGCCGGTGGTCCGGTACTGATGGTCAACCCGGCCGCGTTCGCTGGTCTTGTGCGGCTCGCCAAGCTGGCATAAACACCTGTTCCGACAAGCCCCACAGCCATCTCTGGCGGTGGGGCTTTTTGCCGCGTTCCCGATCCGCGTGCGCGCGTTCATGCAGGAACCAGCCTGCCTGGGCCGGGGCTCCACGTGACGCGATAGAGCGTTGTCCTGCTTGTGCTCGCGGTCTACCGTCGATTTCAGTCTGTGGCTCTGTCGCAGGCGGCGTCAGTGGCAGTGATCGATACGTTGCGAAGGGGCATCCCGTGACGACCGAATCCCTCAACTGGTTCAAGTCCTCGTACAGTTCCAACGGCGGTGACTGCATCGAGGTCGCCGCCGACCTCGCCGCGCGTGGGGTGGTTCCTGTTCGCGACTCGAAGCAGATCGGTGGCCCCGTCCTGACCGTCTCCACCGAGGCGTTCTCAACGTTCGTGGCCGAGGTTCGTGCCAGTGTTCGTTAGGTCGTGCTGGGTGGGGGGCGACCTGTTCCGGGTGAAATCGGCAAGTCGCGATGGCAGGTGGGGCAGGCGTCAGCCCAGCACAGCGGTAGTCCCCGCAGGCGGTGTCGCACCCGCCGCGGTGCAGCACGCAACGGCACTGGAGGAGATCGCTTGAAGGGCGACAGACACCCCAAGGCCGACGTCGAGGCCGCGTTAAAGAGGGCCGAAGCCGCTGGTCTGAAGGTGAAAGCAGATCACAACGGACACAGATAGGGCTACCTCATCTGCTGTCCATGCAAGGACGACGTGAAGGTCTGGTGCACTCCCAAAAAAACCGGCACGGAAGCGAGGAAGATCAATGAGTTCACCCGCCGACACCGCAACTGCACGTGACCCCGAGTGGGCATTCGTGCTCTTCCCCGGGGAGCCTCCTACGGAGGAGCAGTCCGACGCATTCGACCACTCCGACAGTCTCGCCACCGGCGAAATCGGCTGGGAGACCAGAGGCGGCAAGGAGCACGTGATCTTCCCCTGCGTCGTGGAGGCGCCGCACCTGGAGGATGCCGTGGCATGGGCCTGTGAGCGCCTGCGGGGAGTCGGCATCACCGTCACGCAGGCCCACATGCAGATCCCGTTCGTCGGTGGCGGGTCCGAGTAGCTCTTCGTTACCCGTGGCGTGGTCCCCGTGCGTGATTCCAAGCAGGTGGGCGACCCGGTTCTGAGCGTCTCCACCCAGGCGTTCTCCGCGTTCGTCGCCGAGGCCCGTACCGGCGGCGTCGACATCTGAGCAAGCCCCAACACTGCCCCACTGCGCCTAGCGCGGTGGGGCCTTTCGTCGCCCGCGGGCGCCCGCCAGTACCAGGCGCCGTGGGGGTCCCACGGTGGGAAAGCCGGGAACGCGCCGGAGGGGGCGTGGGGGGATGTGCGCCCGCAGGAGCCGGTGCAAGCAGGCGTCCACGCAACGGACCACGCCCACGTACCGGCTCCGAGGACGTACATCCCCCCACGCCCCCGCCCCACAGCGAAGCCGCACCCGCGAAACGAAGCGAACGGCGAAGCGCACCGAAACGCACCGCCCAAGCTCAGCGCAGCGAAGACGCACCGCCCAGCACGCCGCAGGCGCCCGCAGCGAAACCGCCCCGCCCGCCGAGGTTCACCCCCAGTTCACCCGTGCCCTTCGACCACGTCACCTCTCCTGCCTACCGTCACTGGTACGAGGAGCGCCGGGCGCCCACCCGGCCCCCACCCTCCTCCGCAGACACAGAGCAACCCGCAACCTCGCACGCCGCCCGTGGACGGCGGCTCCTGGAAGGACACCTCAGTGACGCTTCAGCGCAAGAACCGGCTTCGGGCCCTCTCCTTCGGCGCCCTCGCCGTCTCCGGCGCCCTGGCCCTCACGGCGTGCGGTTCCGACGACACCGCCTCCTCCGGCAAGGCCACCGCCCAGGCCGGGGCCATCAAGTGCGAGGACGCGAAGGGCCAGTTGCAGGCCTCCGGCTCGTCGGCGCAGAAGAACGCGATCGACGCCTGGGTCAAGCAGTACGTGGCCTCCTGCAAGGACGTGCAGATCAACTACAACCCGGAGGGCTCCGGCGCCGGCGTCACCCGCTTCCTCCAGGGGCAGGTCGCGTTCGCCGGCTCCGACTCGGCCCTGAAGCCGGAGGAGGTCGAGCAGTCGAAGAAGGTCTGCAAGGACAGCCAGGCCATCGACCTGCCCATGGTGGGCGGCCCGATCGCGGTCGGCTACAACGTGCCCGGCGTGGACAACCTCGTCCTGGACGCGAAGACCCTCTCCGCCATCTTCGACGGCAAGATCAAGACCTGGGACGACAAGGCCATCAAGGAGCTGAACCCGAAGGCCAAGCTGCCCTCCACCAAGATCCAGGCCTTCCACCGCTCCGACGAGTCCGGCACCACGGACAACTTCACCAAGTACCTCAAGGCCGCCGGTGAGTGGTCCTACGAGGGTGGCAAGACCTGGCAGGCCAAGGGCGGCCAGTCGGCGAGCGGTTCGGCCGGCCTGGCCCAGCAGGTGAAGCAGACCGCGGGCGCCATCTCCTACTTCGAGCTGTCGTACGCCGCGGACGGCATCAAGACCGTGGACGTCAAGACCGACGCGGCGACCCCGGTGGCGGCCACCGTGGAGAACGCCACCAAGGCGATCGCCGAGGCGAAGGTCGTCGGCAAGGGCAAGGACCTCGCGCTGGAGCTCAACTACCAGCCGAAGGCCGAGGGCGCCTACCCGATCACCCTGGTCACCTACGAGATCGCCTGCGAGAAGGGCAACAAGGCGGAGTCCCTGCCCGCCGCCAAGTCCTTCCTGAGCTACATCGCCTCCGAGGACGGCCAGAAGCTGCTGTCCGACGCCTCGTACGCGCCGATCCCGGCCGAGATCAACAGCAAGGTCCGCGAGACCATCGCCGGCCTCGGCTGATCCCACGCGCAGGCGGGGCCGGACGGAGAACTCCGAGACCGGCCCCGCACCGTCCGGTGCACCGCCGCCCGGCGCCGGCCGTCCCCGACGGCCCGGCTCCGCAGACCGGAGAAAGCCATGAACACACCCACCACGCGCAACACCCCACCGGGCAGGCCCACTTCACGGCCCGCCACCGACGGGCCAAGGCCCGGCCCTGACGGCCCCGCCGACGCCCGGCCCACCGCGCCGCCCCCGGCGGACACGGCCGACGAGCCGCCCGCCCCCGCGCGCCCCGGCCCCGGCCGCCTCGGCGACCGGCTCTTCCTCGCCGCCTCCCGCGGCTCCGGCATCCTGCTGCTGGCCCTCATGGTCGCCATCGCCGGCTTCCTCGCCTACCGGTCCTCGCTCATCCTGAGCCGCAACCAGGGCGACTTCTTCACCACCTTCGAGTGGAACACCAACGTCAACCCGCCCACCTTCGGTATCGCCGTCCTCGTCTTCGGCACGGTGGTCTCTGCCGTCATCGCGATGGCCCTCGCCGTCCCGGTCTCCGTGGGCATCGCCCTCTTCCTCACCCACTACGCCCCGCGCCGCGTATCCGGCCCCATCGCGTATGTGATCGACCTGCTCGCCGCGGTCCCGTCCATCGTGTACGGCCTGTGGGGCGCGCTGGTCCTGGTGCCGCACCTCAACGGGCTGTTCGGCTGGCTCGACCGGTTCTTCGGCTGGACCGGGGTGTTCTCCTGGGACGGCGGCGCACCGCGCTCCCTGCTGACCGTGGGCATCCTGCTCGCCGTGATGATCCTGCCGGTCATCACCAACGTCTCCCGCGAGGTCTTCCGGCAGGTGCCGCAGTCCCACGAGGAGGCCGCGCTGGCGCTGGGCGCCACCCGCTGGGAGGTGATCCGCACCGCGGTCCTGCCGTTCGGGCGCTCCGGGGTGATCTCCGCGTCGATGCTGGGCCTGGGCCGCGCCCTCGGCGAGACGATGGCGGTGGCCACGGTCCTGTCGCCGGTCCTCACCATCGACGCGAGCCTGCTGAACCCGGGCGGCGCAACCATCGCCCAGAACATCGCCAGCAAGTTCGGTGAGGCGACCGAGTCGGGGCGGGACGCGCTGATCGCGTCCGGCCTGGTCCTCTTCGTCATCACGCTGCTGGTCAACGGAGCCGCCCGGCTGATCATCGCCCGGCGCAAGGACTACTCGGGGGCCAACGCATGAGCCAGGTCAGCATCGCCAGGCGCGGCAAGGCCCCGGCCCGGCTGCCGCGCTGGACCCCCTGGGCGACCGCGGCCGGCTCGATCGTGCTGGCCGTCGCCATCGGCCTCGGCGCGGGCCTCGCCAGCCGGGTGCAGTGGGGGCTGATCGCCGCCGTCCTCTTCGTCCTCGGCACCTATGCGCTGACCTCGGCCGTGGAGGGCCGGCGGCAGGCGAAGGACCGGGTGGCGACCGGCCTGATGTGGGTGGCGTTCCTGCTGGCGGTGATCCCGCTGGCGTCCCTGGTGTGGGTCACCGTGAAGCGCGGCGTGAAGGTCCTCGACGGGTACTTCCTCACCCACTCCATGGGCACCATCGCCGACAAGGAGCCGGGCGGCGGCATCTACCACGCCCTGCTCGGCACCCTGGAGCAGGTCGGCCTGGCCACCCTGATCGCCGCCCCGATCGGCGTGCTCACCGCGGTCTACCTGGTGGAGTACGGGCGGGGCAGGCTGGCGACGGCGGTCACCTTCTTCGTCGATGTGATGACGGGCATCCCGTCCATCGTGGCCGGTCTGTTCATCCTCAGCCTGATGCTGATGCTGGACCTCCAGCCGTTCGGCTTCGCGGGGTCGCTGGCGCTGGCCATCCTGATGATGCCGGTGGTGGTGCGGTCCACGGAGGAGATGCTGCGGCTGGTGCCGAACGAGTTGCGGGAGGCGTCGCTGGCGCTGGGCGTGCCCAAGTGGCGCACCATCCTGAAGGTGGTGCTGCCCACGTCGATCGGCGGGATCACCACCGGTGTGATGCTGGCCGTCGCCCGGATCGCCGGCGAGACGGCACCGCTGCTGCTGCTGGGCGGCGTGACCAACTTCATCAACACCAACCCGTTCGAAGGCGCCCAGGCCTCGCTGCCGCTGTACATCTACCAGCAGTACCAGAACAGCGCCGGCGCCAACGCGGCCTACGACCGCGCCTGGGCGGCCGCGCTCACCCTGATCGCCTTCGTCATGGTCCTCAATCTGGTGGCCCGCGGTATCGCCCGCTGGCAGAGCCCCAAGCGCTGAAAGAAGCAGTGATTCCCCATGGCCAAGCGAATCGACGTCAGCGGCCTGACCGCCTACTACGGCTCCCACAAGGCGATCGAGGACATCTCGATGACGGTGGAGCCCCGCTCGGTGACCGCGTTCATCGGGCCCTCCGGCTGCGGCAAGTCCACGTTCCTGCGCACCCTGAACCGGATGCACGAGGTCACCTCCGGCGGCCGCGTCGAGGGCAAGGTGCTGCTGGACGACGACGACCTGTACGCCCCGCAGGTCGACCCGGTGGCGGTGCGCCGTACCGTCGGAATGGTCTTCCAGCGCCCCAACCCGTTCCCCACGATGTCGATCTTCGACAATGTGGCGGCCGGGCTGCGGCTCAACGGCTCTTACCGCAAGGGCGAGTTGAGCGGCATCGTGGAGCGGTCGCTGCGCGGCGCCAATCTGTGGAACGAGGTCAAGGACCGGCTGAACAAGCCCGGTTCGGGGCTGTCCGGCGGTCAGCAGCAGCGGCTGTGCATCGCCCGCGCCATCGCCGTCGAGCCCGAGGTGCTGCTGATGGACGAGCCGTGCTCGGCGCTCGACCCGATCTCGACGCTCGCCGTGGAGGACCTGATCGGCGAGCTGAAGGAGCGCTTCACCATCGTCATCGTGACGCACAACATGCAGCAGGCGGCCCGTGTCTCGGACCGCACCGCCTTCTTCAACCTGGCGGCGGTGGGCAAGCCTGGCAAGCTGGTGGAGATCGACGACACGGAGCGGATCTTCGCCAACCCCTCGGTGCAGGCCACCGAGGACTACATCTCCGGCCGCTTCGGCTGACGGACCCCTCGCGGTGCTGCATGGCGGTGCCACCGCGGGGCACCCGAAGGCCCGTCCCCCTCACGGTTGTTGAGGGGGACGGGCCTTACGTCTGCGGGGGTGCGCGGGTGTCCGCGGGGACGGGCGCGGGTCAGGCGCCGAAGCAGAGCAGGACGACCCAGTAGCTGAGCGCGGCGACCAGGGCCGCGGCGGGCATGGTGATGAACCAGCCGAGGATGATGTTCTTGGCCACGCCCCAACGGACCGCGTTGACGCGCTTGGTGGCGCCCACACCCATGATCGCCGAGGTGATGACATGGGTGGTGGAGATCGGCGCGTGGTAGAGGAAGGCGGAGCCGAACATGATGGAGGCGCCGGTGGCCTCGGCGGCGAAGCCCTGCGGCGGGTCCAGTTCGATGATCTTGCGGCCGAGGGTGCGCATGATGCGCCAGCCGCCGGCGTAGGTGCCGAGCGAGAGCATGATCGCGCAGACCAGCTTGACCCAGACCGGGATCGGGTCGCTGAAGTCCTCGACGTCGGCGATGACGAGCGCCATCACCACGATGCCCATGGTCTTCTGCGCGTCCTGGAGTCCGTGGCCGAGCGCCATTCCGGCCGCGGAGACGGTCTGGGCGATCCGGAAGCCGCGCTTCGCCTTGTGCGGGTTGGACTTGCGGAACAGCCACATGATCAGGCACATCACCAGATAGCCCACCACCAGGCCGATCACCGGCGACAGGAACATCGGGATGACGATCTTGTCGAGGACGCCGGTCCAGTGCACCGTGACCCCGCCGGCCAGCGCCGCGCCGACCATCCCGCCGAACAGCGCGTGCGAGGACGAGGACGGCAGGCCGAAGTACCAGGTGACCAGGTTCCAGATGATCGCGCCGACCAGCGCGGCGAAGAGGATGCCCATGCCCTTGCGGCCCTCGGGCGTGGCGATCAGGCCCTCACTGACCGTCTTGGCGACGCCGCTGCCGAGGAAGGCACCGGCCAGGTTCATCACGGCGGCCATGGCGAGCGCGGCCCGCGGCGTCAGCGCGCGGGTGGAGACCGAGGTCGCGATCGCGTTCGCGGAGTCGTGGAAGCCGTTGGTATAGGTGAAGAAGAGCGCGACACCGATGGTCACGACCAGAGCGAGGGTGTCCACAGAGCCTCAGGACTCCTTGACCGCGATGGTCTCCACCGTGTTGGCGACATGCTCGAACGCGTCGGCGGCCTCCTCCAGCACGTCGACGATCTGCTTCAGCTTGAGCACCTCGATGGCGTCGTACTTGCCGTTGAAGAGGTGCGCGAGCAGCTTGCGGTGGATCTGGTCGGCCTGGTTCTCCAGGCGGTTGACCTCGATCCAGTACTCGGTGAGGTTGTCCATGGTGCGCAGATTGGGCATCGCCTCCGCGGTCAGCTCGGCGGCGCGGGCGATCACCTCGATCTGCTGCTCGACGCCCTTGGGCAGTTCGTCGATCTGGTAGAGCACGACCAGGTCGACGGCCTCCTCCATGAAGTCCATGATGTCGTCGAGGGAGGACGCGAGGGAGTAGATGTCCTCGCGGTCGAAGGGCGTGATGAACGAGGAGTTCAACTGGTGGAAGATCGCGTGGGTGGCATCGTCCCCGGCGTGCTCCGCGGCCCGCATCCGCTCTGCGATCTCGGCCCGGGCGGAGGTGTCCGCCCCGAGCAGTTCCATCAGGAGCTTCGAGCCCGTGACGATGTTGTCCGCGGACGCGGCGAACATGTCATAGAAGCTCGTCTCCCTGGGGGTCAGACGAAAGCGCACGTAGGGTCCTTGGGGTGCTCAGGTTCGGTCAGGCTGATGCTAGGCACATCATCCGGCCACTTTTCACCGGCGTCCACCAGTGTCGCCCATGGCGCACGACAGCGGGTACGGGGTCCTGCGATCGGTTCCGTACCCCGGAAAATTCGGTACTATATACCCTCTGGGGGTATGTAAAAGATGTGCCCTCGATCACTCCGGAGGACGCGATGACGACCACAGAGGCCGGCGCCGGCGGCGCGGCGCCCTCCGCCGGCGGCGGCACCGGCGAGGCACCGGATCCGGCCGTGGTGACCGACCACGACCGCGGCATCCACGGCTACCACCACCAGAAGGCCGAGCACCTCAAGCGGCTGCGCCGGATCGAGGGCCAGATCCGCGGCCTCCAGCGGATGGTGGAGGAGGACGTCTACTGCATCGACATACTCACCCAGGTCTCCGCCTCCACCAAGGGCCTCCAGTCCTTCGCCCTGCAACTGCTGGAGGAGCATCTGCGGCACTGCGTGGCCGACGCGGCGCTCAAGGGCGGTGGCGAGATCGACGCCAAGGTCGAGGAGGCCAGCCGGGCCATCGCGCGGCTACTGCGGACCTGACCCGGTGCGGCCGCGGTCACCCGGCGCGTGCTGCGGGCGGCCCGCCACGCGCAGCACCTCGTCTATGAGATCCGCGCTGAGCCGCTCGCCGCCCGCCGAGGCGGCGGCGATCATCAGCTCCCCGCACAGATCCATTTCGGCCAACGCGATCTGGTCCGCGTCCTCGCCGTTCCCGCCCTGACCGAGGCCCGCACCATGGCTGGAACCCATCCCCCGGCAGGCCGGGCGGCACCGGCCGCGACCGGGCATCGCCGTACCGAGCAGGCCCATCACCGACCACCCCTTCCGCCGTCCTCGGCCTCCCACAGTAGGGATCGGCCGCCCTCCGGCCCATGGCACGCACGGACCATTTACGGCCACCCGAGGGGACGGATCGTTGTCTCAACCACTGTTCCGGAAGCGGTAGTTCCCACTCCGCTCGGCGGGGGTCCCGGCCGCCTCTACTGCGGTTCCGCGATCCGCCCCGTATAGATGTCGTCGCCGGTCGGCAGCCGCACCTCCACCGGCACCCCGAAGCCGTACAGCAACGTGGTGGACGTCACCGCCACCGGTCTGCCCGCGCCACGGGCCGCGAAGCTGAAGCGGTGCCGGACCTTCCGCAGCCGCCCCGCCCCGTCCAGATACACATCGAAGGGCACCTCCGCCTTGGAGAAGCCCTTCGCCGCGGCCGCCAGCGCCGCGCCCCCGGACCCTCCGGAGCCCACCGCCCGCGCCGCCCGCGCCAGATCGGCGACGCCCCGGTAGTGCCGCACCGGGGCGCCGGCGAGTTCACCGGCGCCCACATAGCGGACGGAGCCGGCGCCCGCCAGGATCTGCGCCGCGGCCAGCGGATCGGTGGCCCCGCCGGTGACCAGATTGCCGTCGGTCAGCGAACCGGTGTCGACCCGCACCCACTTGTCGGCCGGCACCCCGGCCCCCCGGTTCTTCATGAACAGGGCGCCGGGCGCGAGGAGTTCGGTGATGGGGCGGTGCTCGGCCCGCCCGGCCGGGTCCGCGGGCAGGCTGACCGCCAGCCGCCCGTGCCGCCGCCGGTAGTCGTAGACCCCGTACCCGCGGACGGTGACCCGGGTCCCGCCGGACGCCATCTCCATCGCGGTGTGCGCCCGGGAACTCCCCTCCCGCTCCAGTACGGCGGCCGCCCGGCGCACCACCGCGGCCGCGTCGGCGGTGGCCGCCGCGTTCTGGCTGTCGGCGGGCAGCCGGCCGCCGGAGCAGCCCGCGGCCAGCGCGGCGACCGCCGTCACCAGGGCCGCCGTGAGAGCCGTACCGCCCGTCCGCCCGTGCCGCCGCACCGCCATGGCCCGCCTGCCCCCAGCCCTTCCGCCGCCCGCCTGTCCACCGCGGCCCGCCACCCGGGTCCGACCGCGCACAGTCCGGATAACGACGGCCGGCACCAGCCGTCACGCCGCCCGAACGGGCAGCGTTCCCGCACCCGGCGGCCGGGGGTCACGGCACCCGCTCCGCGCAGTACGGTGAGCCCGTGGCGCAGCACCCAGAACCCCCCGGCCCGACGGCGCCCGCGCCGTCCGACCCGGCCGGCCCCTCAGGCCCGGAAGGCTCGGACCCGGTCCATCGGACGTCCACCACCGAGCAGGGCCGGTTCTGCTTCGCGCGGTGCGAGTGCGGCTGGCGCGGCCCGGCCCGCCGCGCCCGCAGCCAGGCCCGCACCGACGCCGCCCAGCACCCCTGACCCCGCGCTTTCCCCCCAGCCGGTCAACCGGCGGCCCCTCCGTTCCCCCTTCCGTACCGCGCCTTGACGCCCCGTCACCCGGTTCTGCGTCCGCTCGGGCGTGTGGAACGTGACGTCCGGTGGCCCCTCTCGTTGCACCGCGGTGGTGGAACCCGCGGGCCGCTCACGCCGTCTCGTCCTGCGGGGCGGTCCGGGCGGCGTCGGGAGGCGAACGGCACATGGAGCGGCGGGCGTTCATCGGTACGGGGGCGGCACTGACCGCCGCCACCCTCACCTCATGCCAGGGCGGCGCGAAGGGAGCGGCACCCGGCTCCACCGGGTCCGGCGGCGACAAGAACGGCCAGGGCACCACCGGCCGCGGCACCGGCGACCGGGCCGCCGCGCCCGCCAACTGGTCGGCCCTCGGCCGCGATCTGGACGGCACCCTGGTCCGGCCCGGCGACTCGTCCTGGCGCTCGGCGAGCCGCCTCTACAACACCCGCTTCGACGGCCTGAAGCCGGCCGCCGTCGCCTACGTCAAGCACACCGAGGACATCCGCTCCGCCCTCGCCTACGCGCGCACCCACCGCATCCCCGTCTCGGTACGCGGCGGCGGCCACTCGTACGCCGGCTGGTCCTCCGGGAACGGGCGGCTGATCGTCGACACCTCGCGGATGGCGGGGATCCGGGTGAGCGGCTCGCAGGCCGTGGTGGGGGCCGGGGCGAAACTCATCGAGGTGTACCGGGCGCTGGCCGCGAAGGGCGCCACCATCCCGGCCGGCTCCTGCCCGACGGTCGGGGTGGCGGGCCTCGCCCTCGGCGGCGGACACGGCGTCACCTCCCGTGCCTACGGGCTGACCTGCGACAGCCTCACCGGTCTCCGGCTGGTCACCGCGGACGGCAGGCGGCTCACCGTCGACGCCAAGGAGCACCCGGACCTCTTCTGGGCGCTGCGCGGCGCCGGCAACGGCAACTTCGGCGTCGTCACCGAGCTGCACTTCCGCACCCATCCCGCACCGCAGGGCGTGGCCGGATATATGTCCTGGCCGTGGAGCCGGGCCGCGGATGTGCTAAAGGCCTGGCAGCAGTGGGGCCCGGACCAGCCGGACGAGATCTGGTCCTCGCTGCATCTGGCGAACGTGCCGGGCAGCACGCCCACGGTCTCCGTCGCCGCCTTCTCCCTCGGCACCTACGGCGGGTTGCAGAACGCGGTGGACCGGCTCGCCGACCGGATCGGCGCCCCCGCCCGCAGCGTCTCCCTCAAGCGCCGCACGTACCGGGAGTCGATGGAGGTGTACGCGGGCTGCTCGGGCTTCACCGACGCCCAGTGCCATCTGCCGGGCGACACCCCGGGCCGGACCGCGCAGGGCGCGCTCGGCCGGGAGACCTACGCGGCGCACTCCGACTTCTTCGACCGCTCGCTCTCCGCGGCGGGCGTCTCGGCGCTGCTGGCGCAGGTGAAGAACGTCACCGCGGGCTCGGGGAGCGTGGCGCTGACGGCGCTCGGCGGGGCCGTGAACCGCGTCGATCCGACCGCCACCGCCTTCGTACACCGGCGTTCGCGGATGCTGGCCCAGTACATCGCGGCCTGGCCGGCCGGGAGTTCGGGCAGCGGCGCCCGCGCCTGGCTGGACCGCGCCCACCGGGCGATGCGCCCGCACGCCTCCGGCGCCGCCTACCAGAACTACACCGACCCCACGCTGAAGAACTGGCGCACGGCCTACTACGGCGACGCCGCCCCGCGCCTGAAGAAGCTCAAGCAGCGCTACGACCCGGACGGCTTCTTCGACTTCCCGCAGTCCCTCTGAGGTCCCGCCGGGCACGGGCCGGGCGGCTCAGGCCGCCAGGTCGCGTTCCCGCACCGGCTCCTCGGGGGCGGCGCCGACGGGACGGCCCGGCAGGACCGGCTCCTCCTCGGCGGCGCGCGCGGGCCGGGCCCACACCAGCCCGCCGAGCGCGGCCGAGCGGCCCACGGCCCGCGCCAGCGGCGTCAGCACCAGAGCGGCCGGCGGGGACAGCAGCAGCGCGACGGCGGTGCCCAGGGCGAAGCCGCCGATGACGTCCGTCGGGTAGTGCACCCCCATGAAGATCCGGCAGAAGCCCTCCGCGAGCGCCAGCCCGATCCCGATCAGCCCGTACCGGCGGCGCACCACGAACAGCGCGGCGGCCATCGCCATGGCGAGGGTGGCGTGGTCGCTGACGAAGGAGTAGTCCGTCTTGCCGTGCACCAGGACGTCCAGGCCCTGGTGGTCGAGGAACGGGCGGGGGCGGGCGACGAAGCCGCGGATCGGGATGTTGACCAGGACGGCGAGCGCGGCGGCGAGCGGCGCCCAGACGACCGCCGCGGCCGAGGCCGCCGCCGCCTCCAGCGAACCGGCCCGGCGGCGCCCGCTCCACCAGCACCACAGCACCAGCAGCACCATCGCCAGCAGCAGCCCGTACTCGCCGACGAAGCCCATGACGCGATCCAGCCAACTCGGCGCGCCCTCGGCCAGGCCGTTGATGTCGTAGAGCAGACCGACGTCGGGGTTCGACCCGGAGGTCTCCATTACAGCCATCGCGCCGCGGCCCCTTCGTCCATGCTGCTCGCCGGGCGCACCTCGCCGTGCGCCGCTCCATCAACCCCCGTGGTTGCGGATTCAGTCCACCGGGGCCGCCGGTGTCGGCGCGGCCCCACGGAAGAGGAACGCACAACGCGGTGACCCGCGTTCCGCACTCCACCGAAAGATCACCCAGACGTTATCGAAGAGAGACTCATCGCCGCAGCTCAGGGCAGGGCTGTGACAGAGAGTTCAAGCCATTCCGGTCGCGCCCGCACACTCGTCCCCGACACCCCGTCACGCCCCGCGCGGCGCCTTCGGCAAGGCCTTCGCGCCGGCCGCGGTGACCCTGGTCGCCCCGAAGTAGTCCGCGGTGTCCACCGGGTCGAAACGGATCACCGCACCGGTACGCGGCGCGTCGATCATGTAACCGCCGCCGACGTAGATCCCCACATGGTGGATCGCCCTCGAACTACCCGGATCCTTCGAGAAGAACACCAGATCCCCCGGCAGCAGCTCCCCCCGCTTGGGATGCGGCCCCGCGTTGTACTGGTCGTTCGCCACCCGCGGCAGCCCGATCCCCACACTCGCGTACGCCGCCTTCGTCAGCCCCGAGCAGTCGAACCGCCCGCCCTGGTCCGCCGTGCCGTTGCCGCCCCACAGATAGGGCGTGCCCAGCTTGTGCTGCGCATAGGTGATCGCCCCGGCCGCCTGCTTCGACGGCGAGACCCGCGCCACCGGCTTCGCGAAGCTGTCCTCCAGCGAACGGATCGTCTTCACGTAGTTCTGCGTCTCCCGGTACGGCGGCACCCCCCCGTACTTGATGACGGCATAGGCACCCGCGTTGTACGCGGCCAGCATGTTGTCCGACTGATTCCCCGGCACATCCTTCACATAGCGGGCCAACTCGCAGTCGTACGAGGCCGCCGAGGGGATCGCGTCCTGCGGGTCGTAGACATCGCGCCGCCCGTCGTTGTTGCCGTCGAGCCCGTGGCTCGCCCAGGTACCGGGGATGAACTGCGCTATGCCCTCCGCGTTCGCACCGCTCTTCGCCCGCGGGTCGAAACCGCTCTCCTGGTACAACTGCGCGGCCAGCAGAGCCGGGTTGATCGCCGGACAGAGATTCCCCCAGTCCTTCACGATCGACTGGTACGCCGCCGGCACCGTGCCCTTCTCCAGCTCCCGCGCCCCGCCGCCACCCCCGCCCATACTCCCCGCCGTCATGTACGTGCCGACGAACAGCAGCAGCACGAACGACAGCCCGCCACCGCTCACGGCACCAGCGACCGCCCACGCCTTACGCACCGTCAACCGCCCTCCGCCACCGTGCACTCCACCGAGCGACAGTCTAGGTCGGCGGACCCCCACCCCGGGAGGCGCACAAACAGGCCCCCGCCCCGCGCCGCCCGGCCGCCCCCCTTCCGCCCCGGGCCGGACTCCCCGCCGACTCCCCACCGGGAAAACCCCGTTCGCACTGTCGGTGCCCCTCGCTACAGTGGCTTCGCCGGACCGCCGCGGCCCACCTCCTGGTGGACGACGGGGAGCCGGGGCCGCCATGCCCCGGAGCGGAGCGCACCGGGGTCCAAAGCCGCGCCAGGGACCAGGCCCGACTCGGGGGAGTCACAGAGGGCCCGGGCCCGGCACGGCGGGACCGCGGCGTCCGGCAACCAGCGACCGTCAGCCCCCGGAGGCCCGGCGTCCGCCCCCGGCACCGACTCCCTTTGCGCCACGGGGAGTTGATTCTCCGCCATTGAGAGTTACGTCACCGGCTACAGCTCGTGACCGCCGGACCCCGCGCATCGACTCCCGCCCCGCGCGCCCCTTCCCTCACCGGCGCACGCCACCGCACGCCGCCACGGGCTCCACCATGCCCCGCACCATTGCCGACGGTCTATGCACGTGATACACAGAGTGACCGAACGTTCCTCGCACACCGGTTCCCCCGCCCCCGACCCGGCGGCCCGGGCGCCACCCAAGCCGCCCGGAACCCTATGAAACCCGCCACGACATCACGCAGAGCCCACATGACCCTGCATCATGGTCGGAGACAATGAGTGGCGCCCTGCCGAGCGGCAGGGGCTGAGAACTACCCAACAGGGGCGGTGAGTTACATGCTTATGGCAGCCGAAAAGGGCGACATCACCACCATCATCGGCGGGATCGCCCCGGACTGGGGACCCTTCGGGAGCCTGGGCAACGAAGCACGGGTGATGGTCGAGGTCGTGATGGCCGTGGCGATCCTGCTGTGCCTCGGCATTGCGATCTGGGGCGCCGCCAAGCAGCGCATCGGAGCCACGGCACTGCGCGACACGTTCAGCGCCGAACAGGGCAAAGGCCTCATCATCGCTGGCCTGACCGGCGTCTTCATCATCGGTTCCCTCGGCACCCTCTTCACCATCGTGTACGGCATGGCCGTGTAGCCCCGCGCCATGCCGAGCCCCGACGCGGGGCCCGGCGTGCACCCGCCGGTCCCACCGGGTGCACACGCCCCCGCCCCCACCCGTCCGTCGTGCCCACCGGCTGAGGTTGCGTCCCCCTGATGTCGAGTCACCACACCCCGCCCGCCCGGAAATCTGCCCGCCCACCGACGCCCCCACGGCAGCAGGAGGGGGCGGACCGAGCATGAGCACCGGCGACGACCACCGCGACGACACCCCCGCACCGACCCGCACCCGCCTCCCCGAGAGCGACGGAGCCCCCCTCGGCGGGCCGCGCCGCGGCCCCTCCCGCGGCATGATCACCGCCGTCGCCGTCGTCGTCCTCCTCGTCGCCGCCCTCGCCTACGCCAACCGCGGCGGCACCACCGACTCCGACCCCGACGCCAAGTCCCCCACCCCCGCCCCCACCACAGCCACGGGAGACCGCCCGGTCAGCACCAAGACCTCCGGCATCCCCACGGGGTACGGGCACGACCGCAACGGCGCCCAGAGTGCAGCGGCGAACTACGCGGTGGTGCTGGGGTCGGCGGACATGTTCGACCGGAACCTCAGACAGCGCATCGTGGACACCGTCTACACACCCGCCACCGCCACGGACCGCCGGGACGACCTCGACAAGGTCTACACCGACAAGAAGTTCCTGTCCGGAATCGGCCTCGACAACGACGGCTCGGCCCCGGACGGCATGACGTTCATCTCACGCATCATCCCTGTGGGCACCAAGGTCAAGACGTACAGCGCAACCTCGGCAACCGTCGCCATCTGGTACACGTCCCTCTTCGGTCTGTCGGGTGAAGGCTCCAAGAACCCGGTCTCGGAGAGTTGGTTCACATCCACATACGAACTCCGCTGGATCGACGGCGACTGGAAGGTCGACGACTTTCAGCAGAAGGACGGGCCGGTGCCGGTCGGCCGTGACCAGGTCGCATCGAACGCCGAGGACATGACGAAGGCCGTCGAGCAGTTCGGAGGGTTCACGTATGCCCGGTAGCCGCCGTGTCCTTTCGCTGACCGCGTGCTTCGCCTCACTGCAGACCGCCGCAGTCCTCCTGGCAACGCGGGCCTTCGCCGAGCCCGATCCCGGCAGCGACCCCTGCGACCTCATCCGCGGCCCCGCCAAGAAGTACTGCTCCCAAGGCGACACCAGCACCCCCCAGTCCCCCGAGAGCTCCGTCAACGACCCGGCGGATCCGCTGTCCGCCCTGGCCAAGGGCTGCGCGGAAGCCGCCTCCTGGACGGTGGACAAGCTGAGCGAAGCGGTGAAGGAGACCGCGAACGTCGACTTCACCAACCCGAAGTTCCTCCAGCAGTACGCCGTGGTCTTCGCCGCGTCGACGGTCCTCACCCTGGTGCTGTGGCTGCTGGCCGTGGCGAAGCGCGCCGTCCGCGGCGTGCCGTTGGGCACCGCGCTGTCGGAGGCGATCGGCTTCCTCTGGCTGACAGTGATCGCCTCCGCGTTCACCCCGCTGGTCCTGTACACCGTGGTGTCCGCGACGGACGGCGTCACCGAGGTACTGGCGACGGCGACGGGCGGTCAGACCGACACGTTCTTCGGCGCGTTCTCGGACACCCTGAAGAAGGGCGACGACATCGGCGGCGGCCCGATCATGCTGATCGTGGTGTCGCTGGTGTCGATCCTCGCCGCGGGAATCCTCTGGCTGGAGTTCGTCATCAGAGCCGCCCTGCTCTATGTGGGCGCCCTCCTCGGCACCGTCGTCTACTCCGGCCTCGTCGACAAGAACCTGTGGCAGCACGTACGCCGTTGGGCCAGCATCATGATCGCGGTGGTCCTGGTGAAGCCGGTGATCGTGATCGTGCTGGGCCTGGCCGGTGCGCTGAGCAGTTCCGGCGACGGGCCGAACGCCTTCTCCGCGGTGGTCTCCGGCCTGTCGATCATCCTGCTCGCCATCTTCGCCAGCGCGATGATCTACCGTTTCGTGCCGGGCTTCGGCGACGAGATCGCCGCCGGCCGCAACAACCGCCTCTCGCAGGGCGCGGAGAACCGCGCGGCCGCCGTGATCAGTTCACCGGCGGCACTGGTCTCGCAGGGCATCAAGACCCACAGTGCCCGCGGCCGCGGCGACGACGGCGGCGCCCGGCAGCCGGCCCCCGCGAACCCGGCGAGCGGCGGTGTGGCCGCCCACGGCACCCGCAAGCCGTCGGGGGGAGGAGGCGGCGGATCTGTCCCCTCCGCCGCACCCCCGCCCCGCTCCAGCCCCGCCGATTCGCCGCACGCGGGCGCCCGTCGAGGCCGCGACAACAGCACAGGAGGTGACGGGCGTTGACGACCGACTCGCAGGTGGCCCACCCGGTGGCGCCCCGCCGTACGTATCTCATCGGCCGGGCCCGGCCCAACGGCGTCATCGGCCGCAACCGGGAGACCGGTGAGATCGCCCTAATCATCGCCGGCGCCTTCCTCGGCATGATGTGCGGCCTGCTGGTGCCCGTACTGTCGATGCGCATCGTGCTGCTGACGGGCTTCCCGCTGCTGGCGCTCGCCGCGGTCTACGTCCCGTACAAGCGGCGCACGTTCTACCGCTGGTTCGAGATCAACCGCAGCTACAAGCGGCAGTTGCGGCGCGGCTCCACCTACCGCTCCTCCGCCGTGGAGGCCGGGACCTCGCTCGACGGGCGCGAGGTGGAGATCGGACCGCCGCCCGGCATCGGCCGCCTGACCTGGCTCGCCGCCCCCTTCGGCCCCGACGAGATCGCCGTGGTGCTGCACGCCGACCGGCGCACCGTCACCGCCGCCATCGAGATCGAGGGCCCCGGCGTGGGCCTGCGCGACTCCGAGGACCAGGAAGCCCTAGTCGACCGCTTCGGCACCCTGCTGAAGCACGTCGCCAACGGCGACGGCTTCGTCACCCGCCTCCAGATGCTGGCCCGCACCCTCCCCGCCGACCCCGACGCCCACGCCAAGGACGTCGCCGTCCGCGGCGACGACCGCGCCCCGGGCTGGCTGCAGAACTCCTACGACCAACTCCAGTCCATGGTCTCCACCAGCAGCGAGCAGCACCGCGCCTACCTGGTGGCCTGTATGCACTTCACCCGCGAACTGGCCGCGGAAGCCCAGGCCATGGCCCGCGCCGCCCGCCCCGCCGGCGGCCGCCGCCTCGACCGGGACGCCGGCCTCGCCGTCGTCATGGCCCGCGAGCTGACCGACATCTGCTCCCGCCTCCAGGAAGCCGACATCCGGGTCCGCCAGCCCCTCGGCCAGAGCCGCCTCGCCTCCCTCGTGCACTCCATGTACGACCCCGACCACCCCATCGACCACATCCAGGCGATGACCCGCCGCAACGCCTGGCCGGCCGAACTCGACGCCACCGAACCCACGTTCCTCCAGGCGAAGACCCGCGAGTCCGCCACCCGCGCCCCCTGGTGCCACGCCACGGCCTGGGTGAAGGAGTGGCCGATGACCCCCGTCGGCGTCAACTTCCTCGCGCCTCTCCTCGTCCACACCCCCGACGTCATCCGCACCGTCGCCGTCACCATGGACCTGGAACCGACCGAGATCGCCATCGAGCGGATGCTCACCGAGAAGACCAACGACGTCGCCGAGGCGAGCCGCGCCGCCAAGATGAACCGCACCGTCGACCCCCGCGACCTCGCCGCCCACAGCCGCCTCGACCAGCGCGGCGAGGACCTCGCCAGCGGCGCCGCCGGCGTCAACCTGGTCGGCTACATCACCGTCTCCGCCCGCTCCCCCGAATCCCTCGCCCGCGACAAGCGCACCATCCGCGCCTCAGCCGGCAAGTCGTATCTGAAGCTGGAGTGGTGCGACCGGGAGCACCACCGGGCCTTCGTCAACACGCTGCCCTTTGCGACCGGAATCCGCAGGTAAGGGGAGATTTGGTGATGTGTGATGCGTGATCCGCTGTCGGTCCTCACCGAGGCCTTCACCTCGTTCCTCTTCGGCAAGGTGGAGACCACCCGCCTCCCGGTACGCACCTCCACCGGCCAGGCCCAGGCCGTCTACCTGCCCACCGCCGCCCCCGGCCTCGGCGACTCCGGCGTCATCATCGGCCGCGAGGTGTACTCCGGCAAGGGCTACATCTACGACCCGTTCCAGCTCTACGGGCAGCAACTCCCCGCCCCCCACTGGCTGGTACTCGGCGAATCCGGCAACGGCAAGTCCGCCCTGGAGAAGACGTACGTCCTACGGCAGTTGCGCTTCCGCGACCGGCAGGTCGTGGTCCTCGACGCCCAGGGCGAGGACGGCGTCGGCGAATGGAACCTGGTCGCCCAGGAGATGGGCATCACCCCCATCCGCCTCGACCCGACCGCCGCCCTGGACGACGGCATCCGCCTCAACCCACTCGATCCGTCGATCACCTCCACCGGCCAGCTCGCCCTGCTCCGCACCATCATCGAAGTCGCCCTCGGACACGGCCTCGACGAACGCTCCGGCTTCGCCCTCAAGGTCGCCCACGCCTACGTCAACGCCACCATCACCAACCGGCAGCCCGTCCTCACCGACATCGTGGAGCAACTCCGCCACCCCGAGCCGGAGTCCGCCCTCGCCATGAACGTCGCCATAGACGACGTACGCGCCTGGGGCCTGGACGTCGCCCTCGTCCTGGACCGCCTGGTCGACGGCGACCTGCGCGGCATGTTCGACGGCCCCACCACCGTCGGCATCGACCTGGACGCGCCACTCATCGTGTTCGACCTGTCCCACATCGACCGCAACTCCATCGCCATGCCGATCCTCATGGCGATCGTCGGCGTCTGGCTGGAACACACCTGGATCCGCCCGGACCGCAAGAAGCGCATCTTCCTGGTCGAAGAGGCCTGGCACATCATCAACTCCCCGTTCGTGGCGCAGCTCTTCCAACGCCTCCTCAAGTTCGGCCGCCGCCTCGGCCTGTCCTTCGTGGCCGTCGTGCACCACCTCTCCGACGTGGTCGACGGTGCCGCCGCCAAGGAAGCCGCCGCCATCCTCAAAATGGCCTCCACCCGCACCATCTACGCCCAGAAAGCCGACGAGGCCCGCGCCACCGGACAGGTACTCGGCCTCCCCCGCTGGGCCGTCGAGATCATCCCCACCCTGTCCCCCGGCATCGCCGTCTGGGACGTCAACGGCAATGTGCAGGTCGTCAAACACCTGGTGACGGAGTCCGAGCGGCCTCTCGTCTTCACCGACCGCGCCATGACCGAGTCCTCCAGCACCGCCCCCGACGACGACGCCCTGCGCGCCGCCGAACTGGAAGCGGAAGAACGCGCCGCGGCCTTCGTGGAGCAGCTCACCGACTCCTCCGAGTCCACGGTGGCCTGACCGTGCCCGGCGCCCCCGACCAGCGGCACACCCCCGGCCAAGGCGACCGCCGCGGCGGCGTCTCCGACGGAATGCTCCTCGGACTGTTCGCGCTGATCCTCGGCCTGATCCTCCTGCTGTGGTCGGCGACCGGCCTCGCCGGTCTGCTCTCCCACGGCCACTGGCCCGACGGCGTCACCTTCGCCCACACCCCGCTCGCCCTACGGCATCTGATCACCGACCCGCAGGACATCCCCGGCGCCTGGCCCGGCACCCCACCGACCGCCCTGTCCGGATACGGCCTGATGTGGGGGCTGTTCATCGGACAGCTCATGGTGCTCTTCGTCTTCGCCATCTTCGCCATCGGCACGGTCACCCGCTGGCGCGTCCAACGCCGCACCGGCCACGAAAAGCCGACCCCTTCCCCAGCACCGGTCCCCACCGACGACACCCCGAAGACCCCAACCGCCGTACAAGAAGCCGCAGTTGACAGCACACCCACACCCGAGCCAGCCACACCGACGCAACCGGCCACCGAACCGGCAACCGCCAAAACGGCGATAGCAACAGCCACGACCGCAACCGACGAGCCGGCAACAGCACCCCACGCCACGCCCCCACCGGAAACACCCGCCCCCAGCATCCCACCGCAGGGACCGGTGATATTCGGCCCCGCCGAAACCCGGCGCCCGCACGCCGAAGAGGCCGTACTCGACGCCGACGGCCCCGTCCTCCTCGTCACCTCGGACCCGGCACTCTGGGCCGCCACCAAGGACACCCGCGCCAAACTGGGCCCCGTCCTCCTCTACGACCCCACCCACCTCTGCGACACCCCCGCCCGTATGCAGTGGTCACCCGGCAGAGGCTGCGAGGACCGCGACACCGCGACCGCCCGCGCCCACGCCCTCCTCGCCCCGGTACGCCCCACAGCCCGCCTCGACGCAGCAGTCGCCGACACCGCGACCACCCTGATGCGCTGCTTCCTGCACGCCGCCGCCGTCGACGGCCGCCCCTTCCGCACCGTCCACCGCTGGACCCAGGGCAAGCAGATCCAGGACGCGGTACGAGCCCTCCGCACCCACCCCAAGGCCGCCGCCGGAACCGCCGGCGAACTGGAAGCCGCTCTCACCGCGCACCCCGAACGCCGCGATATGGCACTGGAGTTGACCTCCCGCGCCCTCTCCGCGCTCTCCACCGTGCACATCCGAACCTCATGCACCGCGAACCGATCCGATGCGGTCACCCTGGATTCCTTCGTTCACGAAGGGGGCACGCTCTATGTGGTCGGTGAACCCATCGAGGACCCCCGCGCCCGTCCCGGAGCCATGCCACTGCTCACAGCACTGGCGTCGAGCGTGGTCGAGCACGGCCGGCGCATGGCCGAACGGTCATCCTCCGGTCGGCTCGACCCACCACTCACCCTGATCCTGGACGACGTGGCCGCCGTAGCACCGCTGCCTCAGTTGCCGGAGCTGCTTGCCGACGGCGCCACCCGCGGCCTGCCCACCCTGGCCCTGCTCCGCTCCCGCACCCAACTCACCACCCGCTGGCCAGCAGCCTGAACCGCCGGCCGTCAGGCCCCGCGCCCGTCTCCCCGCACCCACACCATCTCGATCTCACGGGACTCCGCATCCCCCGGCACCGGCGTCGTCTGCCCACTGACCACGAACCCGGCCTTCCGGTACGCCTGCTGGGCCCGCCCGTTCCGCTCGTGCACCAGGAGCCGGACCCGCTCCAGCCCCCGCGACCACGACCACTTCAACGCCGCCTCGAACAGCGCGTCCAGCACCCCGCGCCCGCGATGCTCGGGCCGTATGTACACGGCGACGAGATGCCCCTGACGCTGCTCGACAACCGACCCGAAGGGCCCGCCGACCCCGGGCTCCTCCACCAGCACTGTGACCGTGCCGATCCACCGCCCGTCCTCACCCTCGGCGACGAACTGCCGTACCGCACCGTCGCCCTCGGCCCCACCGTGCGCCCGCTCTTGCCAGAACGAGTCCGCCTTGGCGACGCCCTCCTCGTACGACTCCAGGAACGCGAGGTGCGCCACCGGGTCCTGGAGTGCCGCAAGCCGCAACTCCTTCACGGCCTGCCACTCGTCCGCGCGTATCCCTCGTACCTGCTGTCCCATGCCGCGATCATGCGCGGCCCACGAGACCCCGGGCAACATATTTTGCGCCAGCCGATACGCCCCCGACCGACCCTGGAAATGCGAGAGGCCCCCGTGCAAGCACGGGGGCCTCTCCATCAATGACTGTTCGGCGGCGTCCTACTCTCCCACAGGGTCCCCCCTGCAGTACCATCGGCGCTGTAAGGCTTAGCTTCCGGGTTCGAAATGTAACCGGGCGTTTCCCTCACGC